>CAWVVG010000274.1:0-5132 GCA_963932775.1 uncultured bacterium | reverse complement strand
GCCTGCCTCCGCTGCAAGCCGACGCCCTTGGGAAAATGGCCTGGAACATTCTCTCACCGAGCCAACGGGAACGCTTCAGGGGCAACCTCGACATCGACCTGAGCTGGACTGTCAGTGGCCTGGGACGTTTTCGCGTCAACATATTTCGTCAACGCCATGCCATTGGGATGGTGTTCCGAATCATCCCAGACAAAATCAAGACCATCGCAGAACTGCGCCTGCCCAAAATCATCCATGAGATCGCAAAGCAACCCAGAGGACTTGTTCTCGTCACGGGGATCACCGGTTCGGGCAAGAGTACGACCCTGGCCAGCATCGTAGAGGAAATCAATCGGAATCAGGCCCGGCACATCATCACCATTGAGGACCCCATTGAGTTTGTTTTTACAGATGCCAAGTCACTCATCAACCAACGGGAAGTTGGAGTCGACACGCTCAATTTTGCCAATGCTCTTCGTGCAGCGATGCGCCAAGATCCCGACGTAATCTTGGTAGGCGAACTTCGAGACAAAGAGACCGTCGAAATCGCGCTGAGTGCAGCCGAGACCGGCCACTTGGTTCTCAGCACCCTCCATACGGTGGATGCAGCCGAGACGATCAACCGCATTGTCGGCTTCTTCGAGCCTCACCACCACAGACAGATCCGCACCCAACTGGGAAGCGTACTTCAGGCAACCCTGTCTCAGCGTCTCATACCCACAAAGCTCGGTGGCCGAGTCGCAGCGGTTGAGGTGATGCGGAACACCGGAGTCATCAAAGACTGCATCTTGGACCCAAACCGGCTGACCGAGATCCCTGACCTCATGGCCAGGAACCACAACGTCTACGGAACCCAGACATTTGATCAATCCGTTCTTGCGCTGTTGAATGACGGGCTAATCGACAAGGATCAGGCCTTGAGATCGGTCAACAACCCCGATGATCTAGAGCTCAAACTCCAGGGAATTTTGTCTGGGGCCATTTGAGGATCGCGGCCGATGCCTCGTTGAATTAGGGGGACTTCTATTCCGTGAGGAGCCCCTCGTGAAAACCAACGAAATCCGAACTCGCTTTCTCGAGTATTTTGCCAGCAACGGACACGAACGAGTCGCCAGTGGGTCGTTAATACCCAGCAACGATCCGACATTGTTTTTCACCAATGCAGGCATGGTCCCCTTCAAGGACTTGTTCACAGGACGCGAGCAACGGCCCTACTCCAGGGCCACGTCGTCTCAGAAATGTCTGCGCGTCTCCGGCAAGCACAATGACCTGGAAAACGTCGGGCGCACTCCCCGGCACCACACCTTCTTTGAGATGCTCGGTAATTTTAGCTTTGGCGACTACTTCAAAGCCGATGCCATGCGATTGGCCTGGAATTTCCTCACCCAGGAAATGAACATCGACCCAGATAAACTGTGGGTCACCGTCTTCGAGGACGACGACGAGGCGGCCGAACTTTGGCAGTCCGTTGCTGGAGTCTCTGCCGACCGCATCCAGCGGCTCGGTGCCAAGGACAACTTCTGGTCCATGGGCGAAACCGGCCCTTGTGGTCCATGCTCTGAGATCTTCTACGACCACGGACCCGAGCACGGACCCGGTGGCGGGCCCGAGACCGAGTCAGACCGCTACATCGAGATCTGGAACCTGGTGTTCATGCAATACGAGCGGTCAGCTGACGGAAGCATGGCCCCCCTCCCTCGTCCATCCATCGACACCGGAATGGGCTTGGAGCGCATCGCAGCAGTAAAGCAAGGGGTGTACAGCAACTACGACACCGACCTATTCGTTCACCTGATGACCAAGGTTGCATCTCTCGCTGGTGTGTCGATCGGAGCCAATGAAGAGAGTGATGTCGCCCTTCGAGTCATCGCTGACCACGCCCGGGCTACCGGCTTCCTGATCGCCGATGGTGTCATGCCTTCCAACGAGGAGCGTGGATATGTACTGCGTCGGGTGATGCGCCGAGCAATCCGGTACGGAGTCAAAATCGGAATGGAGAAGCCGTTTCTCTGGTCGGTGGTCGACACCCTCGTCGAGACGATGGGCGACAACTACCCGGAATTACGCCAGCGCTCTGAATTTATCCGTGAAGTGGTCCGCGCTGAGGAGGACCGTTTTCGCGAGACCCTCGACAAAGGGCTCCAGCTGCTCGACCAAGCATTCGCCAAGCTTCAAGATGACGGTGAACTTCCAGGAAACACAGCCTTCAAGCTTCACGACACCTTCGGCTTCCCCCTAGATCTGACTCGGTTGATCGCAGATGAGAGAGGCTACACAGTGGATGGGGCCGGGTACGCTTCGGCAATGGAGGCCCAGCGCGCTGCCGGCCGTGCTGCCTGGAAGGGCTCTGGTGACGCAGCGGTCTCCGATGTTTATCACGAGGTCGCGGGACGTACGGAAGACTCCGTGTTCCTTGGATACACCGATGACAAGGCAGATTGTACGATTGTGGCGCTGATTAAGGACGGCGCTTGCGTGGAGAGCCTCGGGCAGGGCGACCAGGGTACCCTGATTGCCGACCGGACTCCTTTCTACGGAGAATCGGGCGGACAAGTCGGCGACCAGGGCCAAATTGCCATCGGCGACGCCCGCCTGCGGGTAGTGGATACACAGAAGCCAGTGGATGGCGTTGTGGCCCACCACGTCCAAGTAGAGTCGGGCTCGGTGAAGGTCGGTGCGACAGGCACGTTCTCGGTAGATGCCGACCGCCGGCAACGCATTCGATTGAACCACACCGCGACCCACCTCCTTCACTCAGCACTTCAGCGCGTGTTGGGTGACCATGTGCTGCAGAAGGGCTCCATGGTGTCCGGGGATAGGCTTCGTTTTGACTTCTCTCACCACAAAGCGGTAACCCCGGAAGAGGCCCGTTCAGTCGAGTCCCTGGTGTATGCGGAGGTGTTGCGGAACCAACCCGTGACCACCCAACTCTGCTCAATGGACGAAGCCATGGAAAAGGGCGCCATGGCCTTATTCGGTGAAAAATATGGCGACGACGTCAGGGTGATCGACGTACCCGGGTTCTCCACCGAGCTCTGCGGTGGCACACATGCTCACCGAACCGGGGACATCGGAATGTTCCGCATCATCAGCGAGAGCAGCGTTGCCGCAGGAGTCCGCCGCATCGAGGCCCAAACGGGCTTGGGTGCCGTCGAAGGACTTCAGGGCCAAGAAAACTCAATGTTCGCCGCTGCCAAGCTCTTGCGTGCGCGACCCGACCAAATGCCCGATGCCATTCAGCGAATTCTCGATGACCGAAAGAGTCTTACTTCCGAGCTGGACAAACTGAAACGAGAACTGGCCAGAGAGCAGTCCGGTGACCTGGTGTCCCAAGCGAGGGACGTGGGCGGCATCCAGGTGCTGGCCGCAGAGGTCAACGTTGATGCGAAGACCCTTCGGGACGAAGCCGATCGCCTTCGAGACTCCATGGGCTCTGGCGTCGTCGTCTTGGGAAGCCGTGAAGGTGGAGCCGTCAAGCTTGTCGTCGCGGTCTCAAAGGACCTGGCTGGCACCAAGGTGCACGCAGGAAACCTTATTCGAGAACTGGCCGGTATGGTCGGTGGCGGGGGTGGTGGACGGCCCGACCTGGCTCAAGCTGGAGGAAAAAATCCAGATGCGCTTCCGGCGGCGCTCGACGCTGTCTATGAACTCGTTGGCGCGTAGCAAGATTGGCAGTTTAAACAGCCAAGTGCGAAAATATTTTCGCACTACCCAAGGTGACGATCGGGCGACGTAAGCCAATTGAACCATGATTCAGCTTTGGCATGGAACCTGCTTAGTCTATAGGTAGACTTAGAATCCGAGGTGATATGCTTCCCGTCCCAACCTACACACTGCCTGACGACAACTTTGCAGTCGTCCTCAATGCCAACGCTGGGCGCGTCAACCAACGCCTTACCCGCAGCATCGAGCGTGTGATCCCAAGGGACCGCCTTTTCTTGACCCAAAGCGAGTCCCACGCCAAAGAGGTGTTCAACCACTGTATCGAGCGGAGCTTCGGCACTGTGTTTGCTGGCGGCGGAGACGGTACGATCATCGGTGCCATCAACGCCCTAAACACCCTTCGCGGTGACCAGCAGATGCCCAATGTAGGTGTGCTTCGCCTTGGAACCGGCAACGCCCTTGCCCATTGGCTGGGCAGCGGACGCCCCGTTCAAGACCTCCAGCGTTGGAACAATGGTCAAGTCCACCGCTCGGTGTCCATGCAGATGATTGAAGCCGAGGGCACTTTGTTCCCCTTTGCTGGACTGGGTATCGATGCCGCCGTGCTGAATGACTACAATCAAATCAAGAATCGCGCGGCCGGCAAATGGTGGCAGCCATTGTGCAAGGGAATCGCAGGGTACTTGATGGCTGGGTACCTTATGACCGTCCCCAACTACCTTCGCCGACCGCGGCAACGGGTCCGCGTCACCAACCTCGGCCGCCCCGCTTTCCGCGTGGGCCCAAATGGCCGGGAAGTTGGTAGCGCTGTCCCCACAGGCGGCGTCCTTTACGAAGGCGATGCCGCCACCGTGTGCTGCGGGACGATGCCCTACTATGGCTACAAGATGAAAATGTTCCCCCACGCCACACGGCGAGCTGGGCGTTTCCAACTCCGGTGCGTGGACATGGGGCCCATTCAGATGGCACTAAGCATGACGAAAGTCTGGCGTGGCGAGTCGCCCCCAGGAGTGCACGACTTCTTCGCAGACCGGGTCCACGTAGAGTACAAAGACGCAATGCCATACCAGCTCGGCGGTGAGGCGATGGGATACCGAAACGAAGTCACGTTCTCGCTCGCTTCCTACCCTGTGAAGTTGCTTGGACAGGCATAAGGCCGCATACCCAACCCGAAAGCGCTACACTGATTCAATGAAGTTTAAGTGTGCAATGGGCATGGTTGTATTCTCTGGGTGTTCGCCACCTGCAGCGCCTCAAGAGTTGAATGAACTTACTGGGTTCCTGTTCCAGCATGCAGCAGATACCGAGGCCGATCATCTCGAACAGGGTCTCATCAACCTCCGTAAATGGATGTCCAAACGACTGGAGGAAACCATCGACGGATACGTGGTGGACAATCTGTCTGGAAATGCCGTCAATGGCCTCGATCAGTGCACCAGAGAGATCACAGGTCTCATCGGCGCCGCGGCAGGGTCGGTGAGCAACTATTC
>CAWVVG010000273.1:0-5171 GCA_963932775.1 uncultured bacterium | reverse complement strand
TTTGAGTGCGGCATCGGCGCTCAGCAGGGTACTTGCCACATCGGTGCCTTCAATGACACCGAGTGCATCCTTCACACTGCCGTGCTCGACACCTCGAAGGCCATCGACCAAACCACCGTGCACCATCGGAAGCAGCATTTCGGAGTGGATGCGCTCCGCAAACCCATCCATCACCCGTTGGTGACTCTCGCCCACCTCGGCGACTCCGCCGGTGTACAGGATCAAGAACTTCCCAGGCTCTACCAGGTTGGCCTCGAGCACCTCGATGGGTGCTTGCTTCACCATGGTATCGAGTGCAGCCAGTCCACTGGCCACACTGTCGAATTCGAGGAGGGCGAGCGCATCATTCATTCGAAATTACACAATCCGGAAGTAGCCGGCCAGCGTGCAGCGACGCTCCCGGGTCCAGGTAAGGGCGGTGGTGAGGCCGTCGCCTGTGGGACTCGCGATGGTGAAGCTGGTGTAGCCCTCTCCACCGAAGCCAATGCCTGCATAGTTCGGTGCATTCTTTACGAAGATGGAGCAGTTCATCACAACTGCCATGCGATGCAGCGCATCGATATTGCGGGAGTACATGCTCGCAGTATGCCGGTAGCCGTGCTCTGCTGCCTTGGCGAGGTCGATGCCCTGGTTTACATCCGCGACCCGGCAGATCCCCACCACTGGCATCAATTTCTCGAGCTGAATGAATGGGTGATCAAACGGCACCTCACAGATGATCAACCGAGGATCGCCCTGGAAGGGAATATCGATCTCACGGAGCATCTTGCCCGCATCTTGGCCGACCCAGTCCCGGTTGATGTGTTCTCTGTCCGGGGTCAAAATCAGTCGCTCGAGGCGCGTAATCTGGTGGTTCCGCAGCAGGACGGCACCCTCGTCGCACATCACCTCGATGAGCCTATCGGCCACCTTGTCTACGACGAACACTTCCTTCTCATCGGTACAGATCACGTTGTTGTCGAAGCTAGCGCCACGTACAATTCCACGACCTGCCAAGTCGATGTCAGCGGTCTCATCCACCACAACGGGTGGGTTTCCAGGACCGGCAGCAACACACTTCTTACCGGAGTTCATTGCCGCCTTCACCACCGCGCCACCACCGGTCACCACCACCATTGCAGTGGTCTTGTGGGTCATCACCTCATTCGCTGAATCGAGCGTCGGTGTCTCCACGCAAGTCATCAGGTTCTCAGGTCCGCCCACTTCGATGCTGGCCTTGTTCACCAGGTCGATGCAATACGCACTGGTTCCCTTTGCGGCAGGGTGGGTATTGAACACCACCGTATTGCCTGCCGACACCATGCCGATTCCATTGTTGAGAATGGTCTCAGTGGGGTTGGTACACGGCGTAATCGAGCCCATGACGCCGTAGGGCGCCCGCTCGATGAGTGTGAGCCCGTCATCACCGGTGTAGGCAGTGGGCTGCAGAATTTCTGGACCCGGGGTCTTGTGTATGGCCAGCAAGTTCTTCTTGATCTTGTCTTCAAAACGACCCAGTCCGGTCTCTTCGAGAGCCAAGCGAGCCAGAGACGACACATCCAGAGCGGCCCGCTTTCGAATGTTGGCGATGATCTCGCGCCGCTTTTCGAGGGGCATGGTCACCAATGTGATCTGGGCATGTTCCGCAGCATCCATGGCCGCGTCTACGGTCTTGAACACTCCCCGAGGGGCGCCGGGCATCTCAATTTCCCGGTCCGGTACCTCACCATCCCGAACCCGTGCCAGGACGCGCTCGACAAGCTTTGTGACCTGATCACCCTCCATTATTCAGTCCCTTTGTTGTAGATGAGGCCCTTGCCCACGTCGATCTGGTCCACGATGGCCATCACGCAGGCATCGACGGGCCGCCCTTCGGTGAGCTTGGTCTGGCGCGCAGACGAACCGGAGGCATACAAGACCACCTCGCCCACTCCAGCGCCCACGGAATCCGCAGCCACAACAAAGCTTTCCCGGTTCACCATCTCCATCGAGAGATCGCAAACCACGAACAGCTTCAATCCGTCGAGCTTCTCATCCTTCACGGTTGAGACAACGGTTCCAATGATCCGCCCAAGCTTCATTGGGGGGCCCTACTTCTTGCGGGCAGGGGTGCGACCAAGCGGAAGCACCTCGTCGATGTTCTCGTGTGGCCGTGGGATGACGTGCACGCTTACGAGTTCTCCAACTCGCTGTGCCTGCCGGGCCCCAGCCTCGGTAGCGGCCTTGACCGCAGCTACGTCACCACGGACGATCGCGGTGACGTAGCCACCTCCGATCTTCTCCATGCCAATCAGTTCAACGCGTGCGGCCTTGACCATCGCGTCCGCGGCTTCGACCATGGCCACAAGGCCACGGGTCTCAATCATTCCGAGTGCATCCGACATGAAAACTCCTGCTTCATAAGTCTTTTAAATTAACCATTTGCGAGCGCATCGATGGCCGCAATCGCAGCTTCCCGGGCGCAATCAATCTCACTCTCACTGCCGCACATCCACAGACGCCCGAAGGCACCGAATGGCCGCAGATTAATCAAATTCACGTTGGCGGCTTTCTCTGCCTCATTCGCTGCAGCCACAATCCAGGCCGCAGGCTCAGTCTCTAAGATAAACAGGCTCTGACCAGGAATGAGCATCATTCCCTGACGATTTCGGTTGATCAGCTGGGCCTGGTAGGCCTCCACCGAACGAATGACCTGGTTGCTGACCACGCGGGGTCGCAAGCGATCCTCCGCCTTGATGTCGAGGTACTCAAGCACGGAATCTCCCGCACTCATCACCTCGCCTTTGTCGTCGTGGTGGATCTCAAGCAGACCGAACGCACGCTCGACGACTTGAACCGCCGGCACCGCCTTGGTGGCTTTGAGCGCCACATCGGTCACCCGGTTGATGATCATTCCAGGGGCAGTCTCGATCCACAACGAGGCCTGACCCGCCAAGGGAAGAAACCCTCGACAAGTGGTGCCGGTAAATGCGGCCAATTGGGGCTGTAGGCTGTCCAAGAAGACGTAGCCGCGAAGGGTCACGGACAAGGCTTCACCTCCCTCAAGTTTGAGGCTGAAACCGTAAGGTGCCTTCCACACTCCTGCAACCCTTAGAAGCTCCCATGGTCACCGGAGCAACAGCGGGGTACAGATTTCCATTCGGAGAGGCCCATGATCACCCAACTGCTGCTTCTAACTTTGTTCGCTTGTCCAGACCCGACCACTGCTGCAGACCTGGGGAATCCTGGGCCCGGTGGCGGCCAGCCAGGTGCGGCAGGGGGCCCCAATCCAGGCGAAGGCGCTCCACAGGGACCGCCGCCCGCGCCAGGTCAGTTCAATGTCGAGGCCGGTACCGGCGTCGGGATCTCAGGCACCTTGTCCTATGAGGGAAGCCAGGAAGGACAGCTCCGCGTTGATTTTCTCGCCACCGAGGACGATGCGCCGCCGCGACTTCTCCACGTGGAGAAGCTCGATGCCTTTGGAACGTTCACGGTCGCGACCCCACCCAACACAGGCTCAGTGGCCATCGTCGCCTTCGTGGACATCGATGGTGACGGACCCTCACCCGGCGACCCTGCAGGCATGACCCGGGTCTCCATCGGTGAGGCAAATCTGACCGATGTGAACATCGAGCTGTCCGACACTCCCGACTTGGGTGACCTCACGCCTGGCACAGCCGGCCCCGCCGCTGCAGAAATCGACGGGGAGGTAACCCCCACCGAAGAGCCGAACCCGGCCACTGAAAATGAACCGCTAGATCCGCCTTCGGAAGCCGAGGTACCGGCCCCTGAAGCCGAGGTACCGGCCCCTGAAGCCGAGGTGCCGGTCCCTGAAGCGGAGGCTCCAACCGAAGCTGCGCCACCATCCGAAGCCCTCCCGGAGTAGACTGAAGCCATCGCTGACCACGGGTCGGCGGGGAGAGTCATGGTCGTTTCCAACAGTCCTGCGGTGTCCTTGGTGATACCGGTGTACAACGAAGTGGACAATGTGGCCCCGCTCTATGCGGCGATCACCGCAGCCTTAGTAGACCGCGACTACGAGATCGTCCTGGTCAACGACGGCAGCACGGACGGGACAAAGGAAGCGCTGACAAAGCTTACGGAGACCTCACAAACGGTCCGCATCATCCACTTTGTGCGCAACTACGGCCAGACGGCCGCCCTGACCGCAGGCATCCGGCACGCCCGAGCACCCATCATCGTGACCCTCGATGCCGACCTGCAGAACGATCCGGCTGACATCCCTGGGATGCTCGATAAGCTCGATGAGGCCGATGTGGTCTGTGGCTGGCGCAAGAACCGGCAGGACCCCTGGCTGTCTCGAACATTGCCCAGTCGAATGGCGAATGCCCTAATCTCCAAGCTGTCGAATGTGCCCCTGCACGACTACGGCTGCACCCTGCGGGTTTACAAGCGGCAGTTCCTGGAGCAAATCCCACTGTACGGAGAAATGCACCGGTTCATTCCCATCTATGTGACTTGGGCTGGTGCCAAGATCATCGAAGTACCGGTCCGCCATCACCCCCGCACACGAGGAGAGAGCAAGTACGGACTCTCCCGGGTGTTCAAGGTCCTCCTCGACCTCACCACCGTAAAGTTCCTCAGGGACTTCTTCGTCACCCCCATCTATTTCTTTGGTTGGTTGGGATTCCTATTGTTCGCGTCCGGTGTGCTGGCAGGGTTGGCTGCCATTGGGTTCTGGACGGTTTGGAACCACGAACTCTTGGCCGTCTGTCTCACGGTATTGAGCCCGATGTTGGCCATCTTTGGCGTGGTCGAGATCACCCTGGGCATCATTGCTGAGGTCTTGATTCGAATGCACTACGAAATCCAGGGACGCGCGCCGTACCGGATCGAGAGTGGTGAAGGAATCGAGCCTGGCCCAGAGGAACGCTGAATGTGCGCCATCGCTGGTGTGTTCTCGACCGGAACGGTCGACCCGAGCCCGGTGCCAGCCATGGCCAGGGCCATGGCTCATCGGGGACCGGATGAGCATACCGTTCGCCGGTATGGGGGCCGTGCTCCATATGCTGCCCTGGGTATCGAGCGACTGGCCATCGTGGACAAGTCCAATGGCACACAGCCCATGGCCGACCCTTCCGGTCGGTGGCGCGTCGCCCTGAACGGCGAGATCTACAACCACAAGCAGCTTCGCACCACGCTGCAGGCCAATGGCATTCAGCTCAAGACGCACTCAGACACTGAAGTGGTCG
>CAWVVG010000272.1:0-5189 GCA_963932775.1 uncultured bacterium | reverse complement strand
GTACCAGCGAGGGTCGACCCAAAGTGGCCGTAGTCAGTCAGTCCATTTAGCTCGAGGGCCGCCACCGAAACGATGTCTCCAGAAGAAAAATCGGTCACAAGGTAGGCCGCACCGCGACGAGAACCCCACAAGTTTCGCAGGGGTGCTACCACCAGTAGGTCGTCTATACCGTCGCCGTTTAGGTCACCCGGGGCCATCAGCATATCTCCGGTTCGGGCACCTGAGCCAACACCACTGAGGGTGCGATCGGCGTCCGCTCCACTCCAGTCGCCAGCCAGCTCGGTTCCGGAATCAAAGCCATATACGATGCCCGTTGTCAGACCCGCGGCTCGTGCACCGATCACAAGATCGGGCAGCCCGTCTCCCGTCCAGTCGCCAGTCGCCTCCACAGCTATGCCGAACATATCGCCCTCGGCCTCTCCGTAGAGGCGAGCATTTGCACTGCTGTCCACCGCAGTGTCCACGAAGTCATCAACGATGGGCGTACTCACCAGTGCGACCATTCCTACGCGAAGCCCACCCAGCTTGGCATCCACCGAACCCACGAGGAGGTCGTCGCCTCCATCGCCGTTTAGGTCTCCACCGACCCAGAGGTTTCGACCCATATAAGCATTTCCAACCGGACCCCAGATCTGCGCATCGGGTTCATTCAGCGCGGTGGTGGCATCAACGGGCCCATAATGGACCACCACCAGGCCACTCTGCACCCGGCCTGTGACCGAGGCCCGCGGCGCACCTACTATCAAGTCTGATTGCCCATCCCCGTCCACATCAGCGGTCGCCATGGCCCGGCCATACCAATCCGTACTGGGTCCAGTAAGGGTGAGGATCCCTGACCCATCCATGCTCGGTCCAGAGACAATCGACATCGTGCCGGCCTTGTATGCGCCGACCAATACATCCCGCTCACCATCGCCATCCACATCGCCGCCCAGTGCGAGGGTTGCACCCATGGCCGAGCCTGTGGTCGGTCCCGGCCAACGTACATCGGATCGAGATGGGTCCAGGTTCGATGCCAGGCCGCAGCCTTCGGAGCCACCATCACAGTTGTTGTCTACACCATCGTTGCAGACCTCATCCGCATCGGGACTGACCTCAGCGCTGGAGTCATCGCAGTCTTCAATTTCAACTGCAGGATATTCGTCGTTGGCGATGCAGAGACACATGGAGTCGCTACCGCCATACCCATCGGTATCCGCATCCGCATAGAACTCAGCGCATCCAAGGGCATCTGCCTGGTTGGTCTCTCCAGAGCAGTCGTCGTCCACCTCGGTGCTGCAGTCCTCCGTGGCACTGGGGCTCACCGCAGGGTTGGTGTCATCGCAGTCGGTGTTGTCGCTGGTCGTACCCGGCATCATCTCGCACGACTCCACACCATTCAAGGCGTCGCCATGGCCATCGCCATCGGCATCCACAGACCAGGTAGCTCCTGGGAATTCTGTGTCATCGGTGTCATCACAGTCATCGTCGTTGTCCACCATGCCATCGGCGGGCTCACAGTCCTGGAAGGTCACCTCCGGATTGCCAAAACCGTCGGCGTCCGCGTCCGCCCAGAAGGTCTGTAGCTCCGCACACTCCGTGCCACCGCCTTCACGGAGGTTCACCCGCGAGGTGAACTCCTTGTCGGTGATGTAAGCACACCCTGATGTAATCCAGACGATAATTGCTGCTCGCATGACTTCCCTCACTTGGGTCCGGCACAGCTTCTAACCGACAACGGCGCCAAGTGATATGACACCCTTATGAACGACGGTTTCAGCATAGAGACTCGGGCACGATTAGCGCGCCTGCTCCAAGAATTTGAGCGGCGGAAAAAGACGGGACCGTTCGAGTATTCCTGGGCCCATCACCACGATGGCGGCCATCACCAGACCCACATTGTCTTTGGATGCATGATTCATGGAAATGAATTTGGTTCATTGCCGGCTGCGGTTCGGTTGGTGCAAGCACTGACAGATGGCTCCCTTAAATTTGGTGGGCGTCTCACAATCTTTATCGGAAATCCGGAGGCCGCCCTTGAGAACCGGCGGTATCTCGAAGCGGATCTGAATCGGGTCTTTTTAGACACGGGTAAAGATCAGCATGAGCACCGGCGTGCCCAGGCAATCATGCCGATTCTGAAGTCCGCAGATGTGTTCCTCGACTTTCACCAGACCATCTTGAACACCACCCAGCCCTTCTACATCTTCCCTTGGCACACACAAGGGTGGCTGTGGGCCCGGGCAATACAGGGCACCAACGTATGGGTGACCCGCGACCCCAAGAAAACATTTTCATCGGGTTCCCAGTGTTCAGACGAGTATGTGACCAACCTCGGACGGCCAGGCATGACCCTCGAGCTCTCGCAAAAGGGCTTCTCGGATGCAGCGGAGTCCTTGTGCTGGAACGCCATGCTCCGCACGCTGACCACAGCGGATGCGCAAGCGGCAGCCACTCCACTACGCTTGCTCGCCGAGCGCCAGCCCGAACTCAAATTCCTCACAACCACTTTCGCTGAGCGCTTTGACACACCCAACAAGGCGCTGTTGCCCGGCCTGATAAACTTCCAGCAGGTGCGCCAAGGCCAGATGCTCCATGCAGCCGGCAGCCCCGAGATCACCGTCCCAGAGAACGGGTTGGTGTTGTTTCCGAAGTACCCAGAAAGAGACGGGACTGCAGCCATCGCCCCATGGCCCAATGAACTCTACCGACTGGTCGCACCGATGGCCCAGCACCCGCGCGAACTGTGGGAAGAAAACGGCGGCTCGGAAGACCCTATCTAAGGCCGGCTTCGCTCAGCTCAAAGCGCCCACCCACCCAGTCATTCACCGAGGCCAAGGTGCGCCGGCACCATGAAGTAGTTCACATAGGTGGACGGGTTGTGTCCGCTCGGCGGTGGGCACGGATAGATTGTGCGACCCGGTGTGCAATAGGGCTCGAGGCGCTTGTAGCCTCCGGACTCGGCCGCACTCGTCCAGCTGAGCGGCAGGGGGTCATCGGGGCTGTTGGAGTGGTCGACGCTTGGCCGCAAACCCTGGCCAGACTTCTCGTGTACGTAGCGAAAGCCCGGGTGGTAGGTGTTCCAGGCCGTGGCTTGCTGGTCCGCAATGGAAAGGGCGGTCTCTTCGGTAAAAATTAAGATGATGCCTGCATCTGCATACGCCTTGAACACGGCGGTGATTCGCTCGTCGTCGGCATCCCGAACCTCGTGAAAGCCGTTGCCCACCATCATCACGGCACCTCTGGCGGTGATCCCATTGGCCGCCAGAGCATCGAGTAGAATGTCGGCCCTTCCGATATCGGCATTGCGGACAAACACCATCTCTCGAGGCAGCACGCCTGCGTCCCGCTCGGCCTGTGCAGCATCAATGGCCGCGTCCTCAAGGTCTGCGCCCACGTACTGAATGCTGTTGTCGCCGGAGCGTACATAGCGCTGCCGGGTGGCCTCACCTCGTCCAAGCGCATGCTCGATGAACACCGTGTACCTGAAGCCCGTCTTGTCGCAGAAACGGTCCAAGGCATCGTTGGCCTTTCGAAAGCTCTCCCGATTGGCCCGCTGGCTGGCAGCAATGTTGCTCGAGCGGGTCAGGTGCACCGACCCCCGTCCTTCTCTCAGGATGGTCGTGAGGTGCGCCATATAGGGTTGGTAGGCCTCGATGATACCGAACGGACCGGGACCGCGCTCCATGACCCGCCGACCGAGTGGCGTTGCTACGCACTCATCCAGCCCTGGCACGGGCCGAACAATTCCCGCAGCATGGAGCAGCTGCAGCGCTGCCGAGCCGAGAGCCACGTCGTCTGGTATGAGATCGATGGGAGCGATGCTGGACTGCTTCAGGCAGTCGGCAGTGGTTCCAACAGAAGCCATGCCCACAATGAGCGGAACCAAGCGATATCCGAGGGCAATTTCTTCGTAGGTTGGGAAGCTGTTTGTCTGGGTGTGATTGCTCCGAGGCAGTGCGCCACCGGCAAGCACCAGTAGCCCTGCCCTGTCGGTCTCAGAGATCGGATCTCCTCCGCAGGCGAGGGCCCAAATATTTGCCGCGTGAACCGGCTCATCTACCGGGAGCGGACCAAGGGACTCCAAAACGCGCCGAGCCTCGAGACGGGAAGAAAGCCGAAAGGCACCATTCTCCCGCTTCAACAGCCCCAGCACTGTCAGATAGCTGAGATCGATCTCCAATTCGTCCGGCCGAAATTCGGTGTCCTCGGGAACGATGGACTCGCCCGCAAGAAGCCTGCGTGTGATTCCCAATTCCGCCATCGCACCCAACACATGACGAGCCAACCAAAGGGCGGGTGGGCCAGTAATCGCGGCCGTTCGCAGGACCTGCTGAACCACGCGACGACTCTGGAGTACATGGTGGCGCTGCCCTTCCTCCAGACCATCGAGGTTGGAGCAGAGCTCATCGAGGGCATCCCATACTTGCGTTCCCCAACCTAGCAACTGAGGAATTTTGTCCCGCAGAGCGAGGTAAGCCGGACCGGAAAGAAACGGGTACCCAGCGGAACTCAGACCCGTCTCTTGGCTCAACACTGTGGCCAACACGTCGGTCAGAGGCCCTGGGGAGGTTGTCATAAAATGGGCGGTGACTGAATCCATGGCAGCATTCTTAATGCATACGCTGGCCAGGGCTACTTACACTTTTGTTGTCGCGCTTCCGTCTCTTCTGCGCAGTGCGGAAGGTCTGGGAGCGGCCAAGGCATATCCGTCCAGGCGGTGTTGCAATCCGCGAGATACCACTCGTTATATCCGCAGCTGGCCCTGGCTCCAGTCCACCCACCTGAGGTGTGTTCTGGTGAACAACCCAGATCGTCGCATTCTTCGTAGGCGTTGTTGTACTGGTATTCTACATCGCCATCGCAATCCTCATCCCAGCTCCCACACCAATTGGTGCTGGTCGCCCAGCCAGCGCCGGGCTTGGATGACCAGTCGATGTCACAGCAATCGTCCGTGTCGACACTCACCTCGGAGGCGGGCACCGTGTAGAGTGCAACCTCGCCCTCGGAGCATATGCACAGGTAGTCATCGATCACTCCATAGCCATCTTCATCGTAGTCATAGTGGTAGTCCATGCAGCCAACCGCATCGATCTCAGTGTCTTCTCCATCGCAGTCGTGGTCGGTACCATCGCACACCTCATCCGCAGATGGATTGATGGAATAACTGCCGTCGTTGCAGTCATCGTCGTTGTCCACATGGCCCACCG
>CAWVVG010000271.1:0-5192 GCA_963932775.1 uncultured bacterium | reverse complement strand
GTCCCCGCTGAGCATGGCCATGTCGGTGGCCGGGACCCCGCTCCAGTCCAGGTTGGTCACCGCATTGCAGCCATCGTCATCCCACTCGAACCCTGCCTGCGCCCAGGTTCCATCGGTGGGGGCAAAGGCCTCCTGGCTAAAATCGAAACTGGACACCTCGGTGGTGCAGGGCGAAGTCACACCGATGCTGCCGAGCAGGGTCTCACAGTCCGCACCCAAGCAATCGCCCGAGTATGTGGTGGCCACAGTGGAGGTACTGTCGCTGGTCAGTGTGCCCGCGTTTGCTGCAATAAGGGTCACGACTGCATCGGTTGGCGGGATGGGTATTGCGCCCACGAAGCCGCCTTCGGTGTAATCGAACACGCTGGTGGCGAGGCACTCCACATCGTTGGATGACTGGGTGCAGCTGGCTACGAGACCGTTGCCGGCGGTAATGCTCCAGCCATCGTCTCCCGAGTCCAATTCCCACCAGATACGGGAATCCGCGGTGAGGCCATACAAGAAGCCGAGGGCGCAGTCATCGGAGTCAATAACGAAGTCCTTGGCGAGCCAGGTACCTGCGATTGGACTGAAGGTTGTGGTGGTGGGGCCGGTGTCCGTGTCCGTGTCCTTGTCTGTTTCAGCGGCAGAGTCGCCCGTGCTGTCGTCTTTGCTGGCGCATCCAAGACTGAGAAGGCAAGCGAGAAAGTAGAAATGCTTTTGGGTCATTGGGGTATTCCAGACGTTTGGTTGGTTGTGCCGTCATGGGACGACAGGTGACCGGGGGCATCTATCCTATTTTGAGCCATGCGGTTAAGGATGGATTGGACGGAAAGCCGGTGTTCAGAAGGGTGCGGTGGCTGTGAGCCGCACGTTCCCTCGGAAGCTAAGCTGCAAATTCTCACACCCACTGCGATATAGAGCACCCATGTCCCAAGAACAGCCAAAAAACCCACTGCATGGCCTGACCCTGGGCACGATCGTTACCGAGCTGGTGGAGGCCTATGGCTTTGAGGATCTCGCGCAGAAGGTGGCCATCCGGTGCTTCACACACGACCCCAGCATTCAATCCAGCCTGAAGTTTCTGCGCAAGACGCCATGGGCGAGAGAGAAGGTCGAGGGGCTCTACCTGTGGCACCTGCGTGAGCAAAATCGCCAAGCAAAGAAGCCGATTACTCGATGAGCACGCCCTGGGCCGCCAGCAGCGCCACCGCCGCATCGAGGCTGATGATGGTGGCCTTGAAGGCCGCGGAGTTGGGGGCGAGGCTGACTCCCGTGGAGCCGGCGAGGTGGGTTCGGGTGAGCTTGGCTCGGGTGAACTGAGACCGGGTGAGGTCACAGCCATCGAACCGCACTCCGGTGAGGTCGCAGTCTTGAAACGAGCACTCCGCGAGGTCGGTCTGACCAAAGCCACACCACTTGAGCGTGAGGGCGTCAAAGACCGAGTACCGGGCCTTGCACTCGGTCATCTTAATGCTGAACACCAGTCCGCCAATGGCCGACCAGTCGATGCCCATCATTCGACATCGCTCAAAGGTACAGTCTCGAAAGGCCGCCCCATTCAACTTGGCACGGCTGAGGTCACAGCCCACAAACCGACAGTCCTGAAACACCGAGTATTTCAAGCTCGAGTCCGAGAGGTCTACCTCCTTGAACACACAGTTCTCGAAGGTGGCCTCGACAAGCACCACGTCCACCGCACCCTCGAAGGTGAGGTCGAAGTGGTCGTGGTCACCGGGTGGAGTGTGTGTGGTCGGCGTTGACAAGGGCGCTCCTGAAGCTCTGCCGGCTTCCGTAGCACCTCAAAATGTTCCAGGCGATGTTGTGGGCTCAGCCACCGCCGCGCTACGTGCGCCCGATGCCCACCGACCCCACCAAGCCTCGGACCTTGAACCGGCCCGAGCCCATCCTGAGCCACTCGGCACAACCGGTGGACCAGGACCACTCACCGGACCAGGCCGCACAGCGTCTGCGGGACGGGGAAGTGCTCATCGTCACCGACCACTTCAGCACCGGGGCGGAGATTCTCAGCCGGCTTCACACGCTGCTGGGCCCACTCCCAGAGCAGGCCAGGTATATGGAGAAGAAGGAGTTCAAGCGAACCTTCCGACAAGCGGCGCTGCGCCTGATTGCCCCCATTGAGGACCACAGGCTTGCCCTGGTGGATGCCCGACCCATCGGCTTTCTGGCGCAACTGTACCCGGAGCACCCCCGTTTCTTTTTGCCATTTTTGGTCATCCAAGAGCTCCATGGGGCCTGGCTTTGGTTCGAAGAAGGCACCCACTTGGCGGTATTGGGCCACCGCATCCACCCGTACTTCGGTACCTATGTGCCCAACCGGACCACCCACTTGGAGTTGTTCGGCACCTGGCTCAGTCAGTACACAGGCCCCCGTACCCAGGCCGTCGATGTGGGCACGGGCTCCGGAGTGCTGGCGTTGATGCTCGCTTGGGGAGGCTTTGAGCGGGTCCTTGCTACCGACAACAACCCCAACGCCATCGAGAGCGTTGAGCGCCAGCTGGCCCGGTCCAAGCCCCGTCCACCGGTGGAGCTGGACCTGTGCGATTTGCTCGGGTCGGACCCCACGCCGAACGATCTCATCGTCTTCAACCCGCCCTGGATGCAAGGCGAGGTGGACGACCTGCTGGATCAAGCGCTGTACTTTGAGCCGGGCCTCTTTGAGCGTTTCTTCGACCAGGCCTTGGAGAAACTCGCCCCCGATGGTCGGGTGGTCTTGGTGTTCTCCAATGTCATCCAGCTCGTCCAGCCCAATGTGCCCCACCCGATTCTTAGTGAACTGGACCGGGCCCGCTTTCGCTTGGTCTCTAAGCTCCAGCGAAAAGTGAAGGGCTCACCCAAACCCGGTGGTGGTCGCAGGCGAACCCGAGAGAAGGTCGAGGTGTGGGAGCTGGCTCGGGCCTGAGCGCGAATAATGTACTGGGTTGTGCGTACATAATTATGCTTAAATCTACGCCGGCCCAGCTTGGCTGCGCTACAAACTCGAACATCGAGGCTCACCATGTACCCAAAGTCAAACACCCGCCATTCGCTTCTTTCTGTCACCACCTGGGTCGCTCTGGCTGGGGTGTTCGGTGGCTGCACGGACTCAAAATCGGACAACGATGACACCGGTGGTCCTGGCCTTTCTGAGCCCGCTGAACCTTCCGCTGAACCTTCCGCTGATTTGACCATCGGTTCAGTACCCGACGGGAAGTACTCCGAATTTGGAGAGTACTTCGATAAGTATGTGAGTGTGTTTGGCGTAAACATCTTCGCTACGGCCGCCACGCCAGATGACAAGGTGCTTCACGCGGCCCACGTGCTCGCCCAGTACTTGGATAACGATGAAGACGGAAGCCCAGACAGCCCACAGGTCATTGCAGCGATGACCAGTGAAGACGCTTCCATGGTCATGTTTGCATCCGATGCCGACTTGGAGTCCTCTGGAATCTTCGAGTCGAACTTGCCCGACCACTTTGCCGTTCAAGATCTGTACGGTTTTGAGACCCGTCCCGATGGAAGCTCCAGCGCGGGATTCGATGCGACCTTGGAGGAAGTCCTCCACCTGGTGAGCTCCCGAGGCTACGCGAACGTACACCCAGCCATCTTTGGTGAGGCGCAAGGATCCGCCCTCGCGGACGCCATGGACTTGGCACGTGGGGGCCACATCAACGGCGTGCCAGACTCATACTCCGATGCGGCCTGGTACCACTACGACGACCAGACCTGCGACTACAGCTGCCAGGTGACCGAGTACTTCTACTGGGCGCTGACCTCGCAGCTGGGTGCCCAGAGCTACGGTGATCGCTGTGAGGACATTGCCGTGGAGTGGGAGCTGTGCACCTCAAGCTTGCTTGAAGCTGGGGACCCCGCCGTCTTTGGTCTGCTGACCGACCCCCAGTATGGGTTGCCCACGGTGCTTCCCAATGGTCGATACCGGGCGGACTAAGCGGCGAGTAGACTCCCGGAAGGTGATGGCATGGGCAGATTGGCTTAGCTTGGACGGCATCTACTCCGGAGAAACGGATGAACGCAAAAATACTCTGGGCCATCTTCCTGATGGGTTGTGCGGACGAGGACAAGGGCAAGGCCGATAGCGGCGATGTGGCCCGTGGGCCCACCTTCTACCAAAACATATTGCCCGTGATCGGGGAGAACTGTCAGGGCTGCCACAATACGGACGCCCCGATGGGTCAAGCCTTTCCGCTCGAGACCTACTCCCATGTAGCGGCCTTCGCGGAGGTCTTGCTGGCAAAGATGCAGCCAGAAGGCGACCCCGCCGGTGCTCCCTTCTTTATGCCTCCGATCTATGCGCGAGAGACTGCGGAGTGCAGTCCTCTGCTGCCGTGGAAGGGGGCGTACAAGGCCAGTCAGGATGAGGTGGACCTATTCGCGGCTTGGATCGATGGAGGCAAAAGAGAGGGCGACCCAGATTCACCCGCTGGCTTCACTCGACCCACGGTCCCGACACTCGATGGAGCGACGGAACAGCTCGGCTTTAAGGGCAGCTATGAGGTTCCAGCACCCACAGAGGGGGTCTACGATAGCTTCCGCTGCTTTGCGCTCGAGACCGAGGAAGGTGCCGTTGAGTTCTCCGACGATGTCTGGCTGGATGGCTTTGAGTTCACCCCAGGCAATGACAAGGTGGTGCACCATGTGCTCATCTACACGGTCAGTGGGCTGGACAGTCACCTTGCCGGTGGTCTGCCATCGGACACCGAGAACAATTCCTGGGACTGTGGCGGCGGAGTGTCCCGGGCGGATGGCACCTACAACGTGGGTAGCATCAACCTGATCTATGGGTGGGTCCCCGGATCTCAACCCCTGGTTTTACAGGACGGCATGGCCATGAAGCTCTCGGAGGGCACCGGGGTGGTTGCCCAGATTCACTACAACACATTGAGCTCATCCTCGAGCGCTGCAGACAGGACGGACTCGGGCACGCTGGCATTGCGGGCCGCCGGTACGCCCAGCCGGGAGGCCTACATACGCTTTGTTGGAGTGGCCAGTGAGGGGGCCTCAGACAAGGTCGACGACCCACCATTTATGGTGCCTGAGGGCGAGAAGGGACACGTCGAGAGCTACACAGAGACCGTGCCCTTGGGCGTGGACAATAGGGACCTTCGAGTCTGGGGCTTTGTTCCGCATATGCATCTGACAGGGACGGCCATCGAGATGAGCCGGACCCGTGCGGATGGAACCGAGGACTGTCT
>CAWVVG010000270.1:0-5232 GCA_963932775.1 uncultured bacterium | reverse complement strand
CCGAGTCCGAGTCAGCGTCCGAATCGGCGTCCGAGTCCGCGTCGGCATCCGAGTCCGCGTCCGAATCAGCATCTGTGTCCGAGTCCGCGTCGGCATCCGAGTCCGCGTCCGAATCAGCATCTGCGTCAGCGTCCGAGTCGGCATCGGGATTGCTCGGCCACGTCACACCAGGATCTGCTTTTTCTGCCAGTGGCGTTGAGCACGCTACCAACCACCCAACCAAGAATAAACTTCGCATATCCGCCTCCCGTAGCGATTTTTTAGCGCCAAGCTCGTACTTTCGCCACTCACAGCCAAACATCACCGCCTCGCCAGATGCCGGACCGAGTCTCCTGCGGTAGCCTATGCCCATGAACAACCCATCGATGGTCAAGAAGGTCGGAGCAGCGATAGCCGGTGGCGCGCTGGGGGCCGCATTGATCACCTCAGCCCAACTGGTGGTCCGAACGTTCCATCCGCTTCCAGCTGGAACCCATTTCGAAGACACAGACACCATTGCCGCCTACATTCAGGCGCTCCCACCCGAAGCGCTCGGCGGCATCCAGGCCGCTTACTTCTTGGCGTGTTTTATAGGCGGGCTCGTGGCCTCAAAGATTTCAGGAGGCAACAACGGCCCCATCTACACCACAGGAGCGCTATTATTGGCAACAAGCACCCTGAATCAGATGACGATCCCTCACCCCACGTGGTTCAACGCAACCACTCCATTTATGTTCATTGCCGCAACAGCACTCACAATCCATCTCAAGAATAGGAGGAGAGCATCCCAATGAACGGGCCCGAAAAAAACCTGAGTCTAACGGTGCGCGGCATGAAGCCCAGCGCTACCGTCGCGATCAACGAACGCTCTGACGAGCTCAGAAAAGAAGGCCGAGACATCATAAAATTCGGCCTGGGACAGTCTCCCTTCCCCGTCCCCGACAGTGTCGTCTCCGCCCTTAAAGACCACGCCCACGAAAAGGACTACCTGCCCGTCAAAGGACTGCGCACCCTCCGAGATGCCGTCGCGGACTTCCATGCCCGACGAGATGCCATCGAAGGACGTACCGGAGACGATGTGCTCGTTGGGCCCGGAAGCAAAGAGTTGCTGTTTCTCCTCCAGTTGGTTTTCTACGGTGATCTGGTCATTCCAGCCCCTGCCTGGGTTTCCTATGCCCCCCAAGCCCGAATCATCGGTCGGCAAGTCCGTATGGTACCAACCAGCCGAGAAAACGGCTGGCGCCTCACGCCGGAAGCCCTGGACCGCATGTGCGTAGAAGACGAAGGCCGGCCGCGAATTCTGGTTCTCAACTACCCATCCAACCCAACTGGACTGACCTTCAACGCCACACAGCTCCAAGCCATCGCGGCCGTCGCTCGCAAACACCAGCTGGTCGTGGTCTCGGATGAAATCTACGGCGAGATCAACCACGACGGAACCCACGTCTCGCTCGCACGGTTCTACCCAGAAGGAACCATTCTCAGCTCGGGACTTAGCAAGTGGTGTGGTGCAGGAGGCTGGCGAATCGGCACATTCTTCTTTCCGGTGCAGATGCGATGGCTGCTCGACGCGATGGCCACAGCGGCCAGCGAGACCTACACCTCGGTCTGCGCGCCCATTCAATATGCATCGGTTCGAGCCTACCAAGGAGGCCCCGACATCGACGCGTATCTGGATGCTTCACGCAAGATCCTAAAGGCCCTCGGAGGATGGTGTGCGACCCGCCTTCAACAGTTAGGCATCGCCGTTGACATCCCAGAAGGCGCGTTCTACCTGTTCCCCGACTTTGAACCACTCCGGCCTCAATTAGAACAGCGCGGCATACACACAGCCGAAGACCTGTGCCGTGAGATGCTCGAGTCCACCGGGGTTGCGGTTCTTCCTGGAACCGATTTTGGCCGTCCCTTCGGTGAGCTTACGATTCGTCTGGCCTACGTGGATTTCGACGGAACGGCAGCGATTGCAGCGGCCCAAGGAACCCTCGATGAAGCGTGGATGCGCCAGCACTGCCCCCGGGTACTCGACGGCATCGACCGCATGTGCGCTTGGGTATCCTAAACATTTGAGCTGACCCGATGCTGCACGTCACAGAATCGACGCACGCACGGCCTTGAAGTTCACCCATTCCGTGCGTAGCTTCCGGTCCTTGCCTCTCTTGGAGACCAACATGAACCGTCCACTATTCTTGACACTCATTCTCACACTCGCCTGTTCCAGCAAGTTTGATGACAACCGAGGTGGGCCGGATGGCTCCGATTCGGACGCCGATGCCGATGCCGATACCGACGCGGATGCGGATGCGGATGCCGATGCAGACGCCGATGTCACAGACTGCGCCGACGGTCCCGACCCAGGTGAAGTCGCAACAGTCGATGACTGCGAGTACGTCCCCGCTCCTTCAGGAGAACCCTTTTCCGCACGAATCGAGTGGGCAATGACCCATGGTGCCATCGATCCCACCGACGGAACCATTCACCCGGCGACGACCTTCGTGGACGAACCCGGGCTCGACAGCGTGTTCCAAGCCCCGGTCGTGGGCCAAGCCACAGATGACGACGGGGATGGCCAAATCACCAACCGAGACATACCCGACATCGCGGTGCTGATGGGGGACGAGTTCGCAGCCTATGACCCGGGTGTCTATGCCTACTGGAGCGCCATTCGTCTCATCTCTGGGGATGGCTCAAGCGTACACACCACCACCTTGTGGGATGACTTCGAGGGCACAAGCTACGCCCCCTATCTATTCGCCGGATTGGCCATGGCCGATCTGGACGAAGACGGACTGGTGGAGATTGTGACCATCGTTCGCCCTGAGAGCGCACTGCGTCCAGCCACAGGTCTGATGTGCTACGCCGCGGTCTACGAGGTGGATGGCACCATCAACCTTGAAGCCGTCTCCGATCAAGCCATCAGTTGTGAGTCTCATGCCCCCGCCGTTGCCGATCTGGAGGACGATGGCCAGACGGAGATCGTGCTCGGAAACCGCGTGTATGACGCCTCTAGCCTGAGCGTTATCTGGACCGGTAGCAGCGGCGCCGGTTGGTTCAACTCCGATTCATATGGTGCCTCCACAGAGACCCCCGGGTACTGGAACTCCGGCTACCACAGCTTCGCCTACGACATGGATGGTGACGGCAACGACCTCGAAGTGGTCGCCGGCAATACCGTCTACAACAACGATGGGTCGATCTACTGCACCTTGCGGCAAGACGGTGACCTCACCGCCGACGGCTACCCTGCCGTGGCAGATGTGATCGGCGACGATGGGCTGCCAGAGATTGTGATCTCAGGGAACCACTTTGTCGCGGTCTTTGACGGCACTCCAGACTCCGATGACCACTGCAATCTCATCGCTTTCAATGTAAACAAGCCCGAGGATGACTTCTTCGTGGCCGACGACTTGCCTGCTCACCCCGACTGCGTCGAAGACCGAAGCGCATTCGGTGGCCAGCCGACTGTGGCCGACTTCACCGGCGATGGCTCCCTCGAGATCGGTGTCGCTGGCAGCTGCTGGTACAGCATCTACGAATACAATGGCACCGAAATCTTGGATCGCCTCGCCCTGACACCGACCCGCGATTGGTCCAGCGCTTCTACCGGAGCCACCGTGTTCGACTTCAACGGTGATGGAGCCAACGAGGTGGTGTTCTCCGATGAAGATGCCGTCTACGTATGGTGGGTGGATGCCAGCGAGGGTCTTGAGCCCTGGGAACGCATGGTCACCCTGCTTGAAGACACCAACCACAAGTCCTGGACCATTCACGAGTACCCGCTCGTGGCCGACGTCGATGGCGATGGAAAGGCCGAGATCATTGCGGTCAATAGCCACCTTGAAAACCCAGATGGAACCCCGACTGAGCACTACGGAATCTACGTCATGGGAGCGGCCAACGACGACTGGGTCAGCGCGCGAAGCCAATGGAATCAACACGCGTACTACATCACGAACATCCATGAAGACGGGACCATTGGCTATGCGCCACCCAACTACGCACCCGAAACCGCAGCCGACTACAACAGCTTCCGCTCTCAAGCACCCGGTGCCTTTGGGGCCCTCGCAGCGCCCAACATCTTCCCCGTGGCCACCGCGTGTCAGGATGAATGCGGTGCCCTCACCGTCTGGGTTCAGGGTGCAAATGAGTCCGAATTTATCGGTGCCCGGGAAGACCTCTCCATCACACTGTACGGTGTCAGCGGAACGAGCTTGACCGCCCTCGACGAGAAGCCACTCCCATGGCGAATCAACGCAGGAAAGGTCACCAAGGCCATAGACTTCACCCTTGAGCCCGACGAATGGGCCACCTACGATAGCCTGGAAATTCGCATCGATGAACCCGATGCCACCAGCGAGTGGGGCGGCGCACATGAATGCGACGAGGACGACAACAGCACCACGGTATCGCTCGACTCATTCTGCGAATAGGGCGGTAGCGGATAAGAGGGCGAATGCTAAACATTCGGCCTTGGATTTTCTTAGTCATCGCCTGTGGCGGTAAATCGGTCGACTCGACCGAAGATGCCACGCCTTTTGACCAGGAATGTGCCAGCCGTGAGCCGCTGCGACAGGTGCTCTGGGGAGACCTTCATGCACACTCAAGCTGGTCCTTCGACGCCGGGGCCTATGGCTCCCAGCTCACCACCGCCGACGCCTACGAGTACGCCAAGGGCGCCATGGTCTCTTTACCGGACGAGACGGGTTCGTTGACCCGAGATGTCTCCATTGACCGACCCCTCGACTTCCTGGGCATGACTGAGCACGGTGAGTTTCTCGGGGAGATCAAGATCTGTACGGACGATTCCTGGGCCGGATACACCTCGGAGACCTGCAAGGACTGGCGAGACCTCACGCAAGCCAACGGTGCCTTCAGCTTTGGCGTATTGATGGCCGACTCAACGCCCGAGCGGTTCGAGGATGTCTGCGGCTCGGGCAGCGACTGTGAGGATGCTGCACGGGAACGCTGGGCCGAAATACAGCGCATCGCCAACGACGCCGATGACAAGACCAGTGGCTGTGCATTCACGGCCTTCATTGCCTACGAGTACACCAACACTCGGGACGTCTCCAATCTGCACCGAAATGTCGTCTTTCGCAGCGACACCGTGCCCGACTTGCCGGTGACCCACTTCGAGGCGCCATCGCCAGTTCAGCTCTGGACTGCACTCGACCAGGCCTGTACCGGCGAATGCGACGTGGTCACCCTCCCCCACAATTCCAACCTCTCAAACGGACAGCTGTTCACCCCAGACTA
>CAWVVG010000269.1:0-5237 GCA_963932775.1 uncultured bacterium | reverse complement strand
GTCCCGCTTGAGGACCTCGCCCAACGGTGAGGTGGGGTACATGGTTGCCAGCTCCATGACAGGACTGTGGTCGATGCCCAGCGCATGTCCGAACTCGTGGGACAAGGTGTTGAGTAGATCGTTGGCGTTTTCTCTGCCGTCGGTCGACCACTGGTGGTGCTCGGCATTGAGCGCCATGTCGAAGCCGATCACCTCACCATCTGTGGTCGACCACAGATAGGTCACGGCCAAGAGGCCAGGGTCTTGGGTCCACTCGTCCTCGAAGTAGATGGCATTCACTTCATCCTCGTGGTTGGCGCGGCGAATGTTGGTTGCGCCCTCATGAGAAAAGTGGAGGCTGTCCTGAACGGGGGAGGTCCATGCACGGGAGGCGGCGCTGATCAAGGTGTCGACCGCCGCCTCGCTGAGGCCGTGATTTCCAGCGGAGTTCACTTGGTATCGAATGGTCGTACGTTGCCACTGCAGGGCTTGGCCAAACTCATCCGAACGGACTTCAAATCCATGTGCGGTACTGAGTAAAAAAGCGAACAGGGTGACCATTGATTTCCTCGTGGTTGGGTGGATCGGATCGGCATCTTCAATACTTGAGCGCTCGCAGTCGTTTAAAGTAGATAATATTCAGGTCAAGTAGGAGTTCGTGGTTGTGAGTACCGGCACAAATGACCTGGCGCGCGTGCGCAAGGCGTTGGTTTCAGTTGAGCGAGACGCTCAAGACCTGCGGTGGGCGGACGAGCGACCGTGGCACTGCGAGAGCCATGTCTGGGATGACGATGGGATGATTACCGTCGACTTGCATGACCTCAATGCGGCCCTCACCAAGTCGTTGGTGGCCGTGCTCGCTGGGTTTGTTTTGGACCTGCAGTCCGGTGGCATCATTTTTATAACGGGACAGGGTCGGCATTCGGTTGGTCTGCCTGTTTTGCGGCAGGTTGTTGTGGGTGCTCTGGTTCGATTGGAGCGCTCTCATGGGTGGCGTCAGCGGGACATTGGGCCGGGCCGGGTTCTGCTGGTGGTCAACGAAGCGAGGGTTCCTGCGCGGTACCGCGAAGGAACTCCGTTGTGGGTGATGCTGTTCTTTGTGGCCTTCCTGCTCGCCCTGGGCTGGGCGCTGCCGCTGGCGGTTGGTGGTCCGCTGGTGCTGGTCGCTATCTGGTTTTGGTGGTCGGTCCGTCGGGCCCACAGCCGAGCGTCTGCAGCGATGGTTAGTCCGGAAGAATGAGCTCGATGGCTGGACTTCGGCGATTGTAGTCGCTGGACATTGTTCTTCCGTAGGCGCCCGTGTTGCCCACGAGCAGCACATCGCCTTCCGCTGCATCAGCAATGTGGCGGGCATGCCCGAGTACATCTCCCGTCTCACAAATGGGCCCGACGATGTGGGCGAGCTGGGTGCGGGCCCCGTCGAGCTTGGTGAGGTTCATGATGGGGTGGTAGGCGCCGTAAAGAGCGGGCCTGATCAAGGAGTTCATTCCGGTCTCGACCCCCACATAGGTCACATCCCCCTTTTGCTTGATCTGTGTCACCCGGGCCAACAGCACACCTGCGTGCGCCACCAGATAGCGCCCAGGTTCCATCCACAATTCGAATCGGGGGTGTTCGCGCTTGAAGGCCTCGAGGGAGGCGTTCACGGCCTGAAGGTCCAGGGGACGCTGATTGGGTTTCTCGGCGATACCGAGACCGCCACCCAAGTCCAGTGCCCGCACGGTCGGAAAGCGCTCGGCTACTTGGGCCAAGAAGCGAGCGGTCTCGGCCCAGCCCTCGGGAGTGAGAATGCCGGAGCCGGCATGGGCGTGGAGGGCGAACACGGTGGTGTTGGCCTTGTGTACTGCATCGAGAACTGCATCGAGCTCTTGGGGGGCGATTCCAAATTTTGATTGGCGCCCGGCGGTTCGCACGTGGGCGTGATGTCCCCGACCTTTCCCTGGGTCGAGTCGAAGCAGAACCTCACGGTCGCGGAAAACCTCGGGCCAGTGGGTCAATGGATGAAGGTTGTCGATGGTGACCATCGCACCGGAGGCAAATCCGTGCTCGTAGTCTTCTTTAGGTGCAAAGTTGGGGGTGTACAGCAGTCGCTCGGTTGGCAGATCTGGGAATAGGGACCGGATGTGGTCGAGCTCACCTGGGGATACCGTCTCAAAGCCAAACCCTTCTCGGTACAGTCGAGCGAGAACATCCGGGTGTGAATTGGCCTTGATCGCGTAAAAGCGCCGGTCGAGCGCAGTCATCTGATTGAGACTGGCAGCGGCGGTGTCGATGGCGTGCGGGTTTAGGGCAAAGCAGGGGCTGTGCTCAGCCGCGAGGGCCAGCAAGTCATCTCTGCGACTGGTCCACCAAATGGGTTGGCGGGAGCTGTCGCGGTCTTGGTGGTCAAACAGCATCTCCCAGCTGGGCCCATACACCGAGTCCTCGGTTTGGGTATCAAAGAGGCGTGCATGCATCTTCGAGACCAGGCGATCCGCCTGATCTTCATCGACCACAAAGGTGAGGTTCAGGTCAGATGCGGCCTGGCTGAGCAGGTGGATTCGCTGTTCCTCGAACAATCCAAGCACGGGCCCAAGCCGGTGCAGCAGCGATCGAATCTGTCTTCCAACCAGGCTGATCGAGGCACAGGGTCCGATAATTTGTGCCTCACACAAGGGACCCAACCCGGTGGCGAGGGCGTGGAGTGTGTCGGTGTCGGTGCTGTTGGCGCTCGGATCGAGAGAGACGGTGACGTTTGTTTCCGAGGTGCTCACCAGGTCGATGCTGAGCCCGAGGCCCTTGAATACGGCGAAGGCATCGGCCATAAAGCCTACGGTTTGCCACATGCCCATGGTCTCCATGCTGACGAGCATGACGCCCTTTCGGGTGGAGATGGCCTTGACCCCTGCACCGTCGCCAGCCCCTCCTTGCTGGATGGTTGTGCCCTCCATTTGGGGATGCGGTGTGCATCGAATCACCACAGGGATCTTTCCGGCTCGACAAGGGGGAATCGCCCGTGGATGGAGAACCTTCGCACCCATGGTTGCGATCTCTTGGGCCTCATTGAAGTCGAGGGATCGTAAAACGCGCGCGGTGGGGACTTGCCGGGGATCGGCGGTGAACATTCCCGGTACGTCGGTCCAGATTTCACACCGTTTCGCTTGGAGCTTGGCGGCAAAGTAGGCGGCTGAGGTATCTGAGCCGCCGCGCCCGAGGAGTACAGTCTCGCCCCCTGCGTTTCGCGCGATGAAGCCCTGCGTGACCAGGACACCGTCGAGTTGGGCAAAAGCAGCCTGAAGCTCCGGGTCGGGCTCGAAGGCGCACTGAGCGCTCAGCATTTGGCGAGCGATGGGTGCGTGGGCTTCAGGTTCTGCGACCAGGTGGTCTCGTGCATCCACCCATGTCACAGCCATTCCCATCGATCGCAGGTAGGCTGCACCCAGCTTGGTGCTCATCTGCTCGCCCATGGCCATGAGCCGGGCGTGCAGGCGCGGGGATACTTCTCCGATCAGGCTGGCGCCCCGCACTTGATCCGAAATTTCGCGCAGTTCTACGCCGATTTCCTCACGGGGCTCAACCCCAAGTGAGGCGGAGAGGGCCGCATGTTTTTCCTCGAGGGCACGCAGGGCCGATTCTGGGTGGCCCTTGATGCAGGCTTCGATGATGGCCTCAATGGCATCCGACACACCGCTCAGAGCGGAGCAGACCACAACCGGCCGTTCTCCATTGGCCATGCAGGACTGGGCTTGTGAGGCAATTGTCGCCCACCGTTCTGCGGAAGCCACAGAGGTGCCTCCGAATTTCATGACTACCCACGCTAAGTTCTCCACGCAACCTCCGGTCAGCACAGCCGCTCGGCTCATGCAATAATCCGTTCTGAGGGAGAGTTTGTCGATGCGATTTTTCGGTCTGCTTTGGTTGAGTGCTGGTTGTGCGTACATCTCGGACAGCCATGAGGCTTGGCGGTTGGACCCCGATGACGACGGGGTCAGCATCACCGAGGATTGCAACGATGATGATGGGACACTGGGCGCGCCTTCTCCTTGGTACGTGGACAAAGACGAGGACGGCTTTGGTGACACCCTCGATGTGACCTACCAATGTGTCCAGCCCGATGGCCATGTGGCGGTAAGCGGCGACTGCGATGACTCGAATTCTTCGGTGTTCCCCGATGCAGTGGAGTCCTGTGATGGGGCAGACAACAACTGCGACGGTAGGGCCGATGAGGGCTTGGAAGTCTCACTGTGGTTCGTGGATGCGGACGGGGACGGCTACGGAAACCCCGATGAGGCGACCGAAGCCTGTGGAGAAATGGCCGGCTTCACCTTGAATGGCGATGACTGTGATGACGCAGATCCGACCTGGCACGACCTGGGCCCGGTGGAGATTCCCTACAATGGCATCGACGACAACTGCGATGTCACCGATGGCGATGGGGACCGGGATATCGATGGCTACTGGTCCACCGAGTACCACACCTTGGTCGTCAATGGCGGCGGTGTGCCCATGGATGTGCCCCCTGAGTTCACGGGGGACTGCGATGACAATGATGACACCATCCGCCCCGGAGCCTTCGAGAATTGGTACGACGGCGTCGACTCGGACTGTGATGGCCGAAATGACTGCGACCACGATGGGGATGGGTACGAAGCCGACGAAGGCATCTGTACGCCTGAAGAACCCGACTGCAATGACTTGGTCGCCGATGTGAACCCGGGCGCCGTGGAATGGTGCTCAACCACCGTCGACGATGACTGCGATGGCAGCTTGAACGCTGAGGATGGCCCGGACTGCACCACCTACTTCCTGGACTTTGACGGCGACTCGTTTGGTTCGGACGATACCCGCTGTACGTGCGCGAGTTCCTTTCCCTTCTCAGCCCTCGTGGCCGGTGACTGCGACGCCACAGACGGGGACGTGTTCCCTGGTGCGTTCGACTTCAGCTACGACGGCATCGACTCAGACTGTGCCGGAGGAGACGACTATGACATCGACGGCGATGGCTTTGTGCCCACGGTCTTTGCAGGGCTTGAGACCGCTGGAGTGGAAGGAACGGGCATGCTGCCTGGAGGCGACTGCAATGATGAAAACCCGCTGATCAATCCTGGGGTAGACGAGGACTGCAGGACAGCCACTGATGATGACTGCAGTGGCAGCGTCAACGGCCTCGATGCCTTGGCATGTCTTCCGTTCTATGGGGACTTCGATGAAGATGGCTATGGCGATACCGAAGACATGGAGTGCTGGTGTGAAGCGGTCGCATCTCATCCGAGCTCTGA
>CAWVVG010000268.1:0-5238 GCA_963932775.1 uncultured bacterium | reverse complement strand
TGATGGTTCCGTCGCCGCATGTTGCCGTTGTGCAGTCTTCGTCGCAGGCGATGGATTCACCCGCATCATCGCATTCCTCGCCAGACTCGGTCGTCCCATTCCCGCATACGGGTTGACTGGGTACGCCGGTGTCCACGATGGGGGTATCGGGGTCGGCCAGGTCAGGGCGTTTCTCAGAATCGATACAGCCAAAGGACAGCATCAAAATGAACCATGATTCCACTGCGCGCATCGGCATCCCCATAAAGCGACCATAGAATACCCGGTCGCAGACCATGTTCGGGTGAATGAGGTGTTCAGGACTCGAATGACACTGAATACTGGCCGTGGGGTGGTGTTCAAATTGGTCCAGACCCGGTCTCTATGTGGCAATAATCGCCTGTTTGGAAAGGCAGAAGTGCGGGGTGAACGACACTTGGCTGTGGTGCTGGCGTTGGGGTACTCCTTAGAGGAGTCCCGGCGCAAGGCTAAGACCGTAGCCAGTCGGGTTCGTGTTCACCTCTAATAGAGCGCCTTTCGGGGCTGGACAAGACCGGTTTCCCAGAGTACCCATCCACGCGTAGCAGGGGTGTCTTAATGGTCGACAAAAGGGTCGTTTCCGCTGCCGAAGCCGTATCCGTCATTTTTGACGGCGCGGTTGTGTTGATCGGTGGCTTTGGGTCTGCCGGTAGTCCCGTTGATTTGGTGCATGCACTGATCGATCAGGGCACCAAAAATCTCGTGGTGGTCAACAACAACACGGGAAATGGCCAGGTGGGCCTGGCGGCCCTAATCGCGAACGGTCAAGTTCGAAAGATGATCTGTTCCTACCCGCGATCGACCTTCTCCAAGGTGTTTCCGGAAATGTACCGGGCCGGTAAGATTGAGTTGGAGTTGGTCCCTCAGGGTACTCTTGCAGAGCGAATGCGTGCGGGGGCCGCGGGCATTCCGGCCTTTTACACCCCGACCGGTGCAGGTACTCCTCTGGCAGAAGGCAAAGAAGTACGGGACTTTGATGGTCGGGAGTACGTAATGGAGCGTGCACTGAAGGGTGACTTCGCTCTCGTGAGGTGCGACACCGCAGACTCCCTGGGAAACCTGACCTTTAACAAGACCGCCCGTAATTTTGGTCCGGTCATGTGCAGGGCCGCAGACACCACAATCGTTCAGGCCCGTCGCATTGTGGGCACCGGTGATATCGACCCCGAGCACGTGGTTACTCCTGGCATTTTTGTAGACCGGGTCGTGGCCATCGAGAACCCACTTCAAGAGTCGGTTCTCATCGCCGAAGGGAAATGCTACCCATGACTTGGACCCGTGAGCAGATGGCGGCAAGGGCCGCTCAGGACATCCCGGATGGTTCCTACGTAAACCTGGGCATCGGCATGCCAGAATTGGTGGCCCAGTTTGTTCCTGTGGGGCGAGAGTTTATCTACCACACCGAGAATGGCTTGCTTGGTATGGGGCCGCCACCCGGTCCCGGCGAAGAAGATCCCGACTTGATCAACGCCGGCAAGAAGTCCGTGACTGCTGTTCCGGGTGCGGCTTATTTCGATCACACCGATAGCTTCACCATGATCCGCGGCGGGCACATCGATGTGTGTGTGCTTGGAGCCATGCAGGTCTCAGCCTCTGGCGACCTGGCCAACTGGTCGACCGGGGCCCCAGGCGCCATCCCAGCTGTGGGCGGTGCTATGGACTTGGTGGCTGGCGTGAAGACCATTTTTGTGGTCACCCGACATGTCACCAAGACCGGTGAGCCCAAGCTTATCGAGGCCTGCACCTACCCGCTGACTGGCCTCAAGGTCGTGTCTCGTATCTTTACCGACCTCGCCGTCATCGATGTGGGTCCCGACGGGTTTGTGCTCAAGGAGCTTGCTCCAGGCGTGACCCTTGAGGAAGTCATCGAGAAAACCGGCGCACCCCTGAGGCACTCATGACCACCCGCAGCGAAGAACTCTTTCGTCGGGCCGTCCAGGTGCTGCCTGGTGGCGTCAGCCGCAACACCCTTCTTCGGGACCCCCACCCGCTGTACGTGGACAAGGCTAGTGGCTGCATGACCACAGACGTCGAGGGTGTGGAGAGGATCGATTTTGCCAACAATATGGCATCGCTGATTCATGGCCATGGTCACCCGTCCATTGTCGAGGCGGTCACCGAACAGCTCGCTCGGGGAACCGCCTTCACCATGGCCACTGAAGCAGAGGTCATCTTTGCCCACCACTTGTGCAATCGGTCGCCGAATTTCGACAAGCTGCGCTTTGTGAACTCGGGAACCGAGGCGGTCATGGCCGGTCTCAAGGCTGCTCGGGCTTTCACCGATCGGCCCAAAATCGCCAAGATCGAGGGCACCTACCATGGAGCCTACGACTACGCCGAGGTCAGCCAGTCCCCCCAGCCCAGCCGGTGGGGAGATGCCTCGAGCCCCACTTCGGTACCATTGGCCGTCGGTACGCCCGATGGTGTTCTGGCGGACGTTATTGTGCTGCCCTTCAACGATCCGGAGGCGGCAACGGCCATTCTGGACCAACACCGGGGTGAGATCGCCTGCGTTCTCGTCGACCCAATGCCCCACCGCGCGGGCCTGATTCCAGCGACCGAGGCCTTTGTGCGCGCCCTGCGTGAGTGGACGACCAAGGATGGCTCGCTGCTGATGTTCGACGAAGTGATCACCTTCCGAACTGAGTTTGGTGGCATGCAGTCTCGACTGGGTGTCCGGCCGGATCTCACGTCCATGGGCAAGATGATCGGTGGCGGCTTTCCGGTGGGCGCGATTGCCGGTCGGGAAGAAGTCATGGGTGTATTTGCTCCCGGTGGCGATGGCCCACGGCTCCCGCACTCGGGAACCTTCTCTGCCAATCCCATCACGATGATTGCGGGCTATACCGCGATGAACCTCTTTGACTGCGATGCCGTCACCCGGCTCAATGAGCTGGGCACCTATGCCCGGACCCAGCTTGGCGAGGCGATCAGCATCACCGGGGCTCCCGCGAGCGTATCGGGTGCAGGATCCATGTACCGGGTCCACATGAAAGAAGAATTACCGTGGGACTATCGATCATCGTTCCCGACCCAGGCGGAAAAGAAGGCGCTCACCACATTCGTAAATCACCTCAGCGACGCTGGATTTTTGATGATCTACAGCGGAGCTTTCACCCTCTCCACCCCCATGGGCAGAGCGGACATCGACAGACTGGCTGAGGCCGCGGTCGGTGCACTCCGCAAGTCCATGGAATAGTCTCTTTCACCATCCCAAAGGCGAACATCATGAGCACAGCAGGTAAGTACGAGCCCACGACACGCGAGTTGGCATTTCTCGATACCGTCGAGAGTCCACGGTATGACCGTCAGATCATCAACGGTCTGAACCCCTTCTTCGAGAAACGAGTTTCCGAAGACCTCCAGAAGCTCTACACCAGTGCAGAATTGGATGCCCTTTTGGCGCTCAAGGGAACCGATCGGGACGTAGAGAGCCGGATGCCGGTAAAGGTGACCGCTCACTATGCGGACCTGGCAAAGAACAGTCTACCCATTCAGGCCATCGTAAAGGCTCGTCCCGACGAGACCCAGGACCTGGCAGGCTCCGAGGATCCGGGCTTCCAGATGGACTACAGCCCAGTCGAGGGCTTGCTTCATAAATACGAGATGGGCTTGATGTACGTCATTTCCACATGCTCGGCCCACTGTCGCTTCTGTTACCGAGAGGAGCTGATCAGTCGAAAGGAGATCACCCGTCAGGATGGTACGGTGGCCAAGAAGGGGCTCGCCCAAGTGGATGAGGTCACGGCCTACATTCGGTCCCACAACAAGCTGGTTGCGGACAACGGCGGTCGTCATCCAGAGTCGGGCCGCGAGAAGCTTCGAGAGATTCTTCTCTCTGGCGGTGACTCCATGGTCCTCTCCAATCGCAAGCTCGCAATCTGGATGTCTGCGCTGGCCGAGTCCGGCATCGAGTCCATTCGCATTGGCACCAAGGAAATGGCCTTCTACCCAGACCGTTTTGACGATGCTTTTTTGGCCATGGTCGACGAGTTCCACCGGATTTATCCCGAGGTGGGTTTGCGCATGATGCTGCACTTCAACCATCCGGACGAGTTCCTCGTCAAGGACGACAACGGCAACTACATCGCGGATGCATCGGGCATTCTTGAGTGGGTTCCCGCCACCAAGCGGGCGATGACCGCCCTGCTCTCTCGTGGTTGGATCAGCCTCGAGAATCAAGCGCCTATCATCAAGGGAATCAATGATGATGCCGATGCACTGCGCATCATGCAGCGCGCCATCAAGCGGGTCGGTGCAGAGAACCACTACTTCTTCTGCGGTCGTGACATCGTGGCCCACAAAGCATTCAATGTGCCCATTGAGACCGCATGGCACCTTCTGAACGAGTCACAGAAAGGCTTGTCGGGTGTGGAGACCCATGCCCGCCTGTCCATCACCCACTATCGGGGAAAGACGGAGGTGGCTTCGGTGACAAATGGACCCATCCCAGGCGTTCCGGGAACCGAGAACGGTGTCGTAATCTTCAAGATTCTTCGCAACGCAGCAGACGCATCGTATCGAGGCAAGGTCTGCATCGTCGGTCGGAATCCAGATGCGATTTGGTTTGATGATTATGCGGACCGCGTCATCTACGACGAGGCGGGCCTGTTCGACTATGGTCGTGTTGATAAGTCCAGTACAGAAGCCAATTAGTCATCATCTTCGATAGGGCTGACTTTATGCATGGGGTTTCTCGCGGCAAGGGCTTTGATGTCAGCGGCGGAACATTCCTTCGTTTGGTGTCAGGGCTCCTCCTGGTTGGTGGACTGGGGCTGGGCTGTGATGAGTCCGAGTCGAAGCTGTGTGTCCTGGACCATGGTGAGATTGTGGATACCGCTCCAGGGCTCTGCATTGCGCGAAATTTTAGCAAGCTGGTGGAAGACCCGGATGCTCTGTCTGCAGCAATGGACGACATGGAGCGGGTGGGTGCCACATCGCTCCGCTCCGACGTGCTCTGGCATCTAACGGAGCCCGAACCTGGGGTGTGGGACTTCGAGCGCTACGATGCCTTGGTCGATGCCCTCGAGGGCCGGGACATGGAGCTCATCGCGCTTTTAGCCTATGGCAACCCATGGGCGAGCAGCCAGACCACGGGGGACTGGACCTATCCACCCGATGACCCCACAGATTTTGCCCACTTCGCGGCCGAGGTAGCCCGGCGATACATGGGCCGAGTGAGTCGGTACGAGATCTGGAATGAGCCCAACGCCGGTCGGT
>CAWVVG010000267.1:0-5246 GCA_963932775.1 uncultured bacterium | reverse complement strand
TAGAAAGTTCGTGGTGCTCCGGGAGCGGGAGGCCCGCCGGTGGGCTGCACGCCATCCAGACACTGCTCGCTGATTCCGCCGTCGAGCCTATACAGCGTCACATCGGATGTCTGGGCCACTACGCCGCCCAAGCAAGAGCGCCAGGCACGGTCCCGAGATGAGTCGGCTCGCATGTGGCGGTTGTAGACGGCCAGCCAGACAAAGCCGGGCCCCTTGAAGGCGTCCTGGTGGCCTCGATCGACGCGGCCAGTCCTTCCAAGACGCTGGAGCAAGTCTCCGGCATGTTGTCCGGCAGCGGCACGTTTGTGCCCCATGGCTGCGGCCTCTGAGATGGGATGACCGTGGTACAGCTGGGCGACCAATGAGGGGTCGCGCCATCGAGCCCGTGGCCCAAGATGGTCAGAGAAACGGGACGGCAGCACCAAGACCGCGCCCTGTTTCTTGGACAGAGATGCGTAGACCTCCGTGTCGGGGCCGGAGCTGGAGGGCAGGGGCCAGTCCACCGGAAAGCCAATGGCCCGGTCCAGGAGTAGGAGAGCCGCGAGGGCGGGTCCAATCCATCGTTGTGGGCGCAGGGTGGGAACTAAGGAGACCAAGGGCACAAGCAGCAAAGCCGCCACGGCCCCGGCACGATCCCAGTGGGAGATGCGACTGAAGAAGGGCAGGTAGCTGGCCATCCATCCAGCGGGTGCGAACAAGGGCTCCCCACCCACGCGAACTGGGATGCCCTTCCATACGAGCCAAGGACCCAAGGATAACACCGCGAAAAATAAGGCTCCGACCAGCCAAGGCCATCGTTTTCGCTGCTTGAACACCACAATGGTGGCGGCGATAAGAGCGAATGCGCCCAAGTAGGCCGTGTGGTTTGGCATCCCCGCCCCGCCGGTCATCCACACGGGCAAGAAGGGGTCTGTGAGATCGGTTCCAAACCGGATTCCTCCTCGAAAAAGAGTAGGATTCGCAGCGGGAAGTCCGAGGGCTACAGCACCCATCTCTGGTGTTCCTGGCTGTCCGGCAATGCGGCCGGTCAGAACCGCACGAATCAGCGGTGCCGAGAGTGCCGTGGCTGTGGCGGCGGCAATGCCCAGGGGCAAGAGCCTCGCCCGCCGGTCGGGTGACACCAATGCCGCGCCGCCGATCACTGTGGCAATCAGGGCCACCCAGACGCCGTTGTAAGGGCCGCTGGCGACACAAATTGCAAGGCAAGTGCCTGCTATAGTTGCATCTCGAACGGTCGTGGTTCGGATGGAGTGAAGTATCGCGGCAACGGAAAGTCCAATCCACCCGATCCCGAACTGCTCGGTAATCCCGGTGGTGGCCGCAGCGAGAACCGAGGCATTCAACATTCCCGCGAGGGCCCCCAGCCAGAGGGAGCCGCCAACAGCTCGAGCCAAGGCCGCACCCGCCAGCCCCAGGAGAACAAGGTTGGCGTAGAGCACTGTGTTGTAGGCCGCCTCGGGCCCCAAGGGCCACCCCAACAAGAACCAAGGAAGATTGGCCGGATCGGCCAAGACCGCGGTCACACCTTCAGGCCACGCGATGCTGTAGGTGTCGATGGTAAACAGATTGTGCGCTGCACTGGTTGCCCACAAGCCCCAGACATGAATCCCAGCCTCGCCCGATGGAAGAGTGAGCCATTCGTCGGTCCAGACCACAGGTAAGGGCCATGCAATGAGCAAAGGTCCCAAGAGAATTACGACGATCAGCGGCCAGTTCTTTCGCACGCCGCTACCATAGCAATGCAAGCCATGTGGAGTCCGATGTGAGCGCGATTGACTGGGCAGAAGAACCGATAGAACTGAGCGGGTTGGTGCGCTCCGCACTGGGATCGTGTGTGGGTCTGGGCCTGCTTGCTGGGGCTGGCGAAGCTGTGGGGCTGGCGCCGGGCCTAAAGCTCTCACTGGGCTTTGATGAGGCCTTGGTGTTCGGTGCCACGAGCGTCGCGCTCGGCGGTGTTCTCGGTCTGATTTTTTGCCTGGGTGCGGCACTCCCGATTTGGATCACCCGTCGCTCTGATGCAACCCGGGCTGAGGCAGGCGTGCTGGGACTAGTGGGTGGCGCGTTGGCCGCCTGGCACCTCTGGCCAATGGGGTTTGTATTGTTGGACCAAGCGGGTCGCTGGCCATCGGCTGCCGCATTCTTCGCCATGCCCATGGGGGTTGTTGCTGTGGTGAGGCTCAACGCCCGGTATTGGATAATTAGAACGGGCAAACGACGGCTTGCCGGTGAGCCCACGGGAGCGAGCTTATTGGCGGTGTCAGTGAGCCTCTCGGTTTTGATGTCACTGGTGACGGCCTTTGTCATCAGTGGACGCAACTATGGGAGTGGCCGCGCGCTGCAGACGGATCCGCCCGTCATGCTGATTACCGTGGACACGCTCCGTCGGGACCATGTCTCAGTGTACGGGAACTCTCCGGTCCAGACGCCGGCCATCGATGAACTCGCCTCGGAGGGAGTGCTGTTTGACAATGCCGTCACACCCTTTCCAGAGACAGCTCCCGCTCATGCTGCGATGTTCACGGGGCTCCACCCGGTTCGAACCGGTGTCTTGTCCAATGGACACGCCTTGTCCGATAGGTACCGAACCCTCGCGGAAATGCTCGGCGATGAGGGGTACGCCACGGCAGCCTTTGTTTCGAGCTTTGCGGTGGACTCTCGCACAGGCTTGGACCAAGGGTTTCAAGCCTACGATGACGACTTCTTTCCGGGTGTACGGGGGCTGAGCAGCATTCGCCTTGCGAGTTTGGGCCTTCGGGCCTTGATGCGCTTCGGAGACCCGCTTCAGTTTCGCAGTCTTCTTGAGCGAGAGGGCGACCAGACCCTTGGGAGGGCTCTCGGCTGGCTCCGAGACAACGGTGACGGGCCGTTCTTTTTGTGGGTGCATATATTTGAGCCCCACGCCCCTTACGAAACCCATGGTGCGGCGGGGGCTCCTCAGGTGGACCACCGGGCGGTGCTGGCGGATGAGCCAGACACCTACAGTGAAGAATTGAAACAGGATCTTCGGGCCTTGTACGCCGAGGAGGTGAGCTACACCGATGGCTTAGTCGGCGACTTCCTCGATGAGGTTCGGGAAATCGTAGACCGCCCGATGACCATCGTCTTTACTGCAGACCATGGCGAGATGCTGGGCGAGCATGGGGTGAATTTCAATCATCACGGCATCCATGATGAGACGGTGCGGGTTCCTCTGATCATTGTTCCACACAAGGGCTCGCCCCTGCACAAGCGAATTCCAGCCCAGGTTCGACTGATGGACATACCCAATACGGTGCTGGCCCTCTTAGGGATCGACCAGGATGATGGGATCGAGTCGGGCGACCTTTCGGCCTTCTGGGACGGAACCCAGGACCGGGACTATGGAACCTTCCTGATGGGTAGAACGGGGCGGTCCTTGGATGATGGGGCCTTATTCGGCTACCGGGCGGCCCAGGCAGACGGCAATGCGGGAGACATGCTGAAGTTCATCTGGAGTCCTGATCGCGAACAGAGCTGGCTCTTTGACCTATCGATGGACCCTGCGGAAGCCGTGGACTTATCTCTGTCCCAAGAGAGCGTGGTCACCGCATTTCAGACCCAGGTACGAAAGGAGCTGGGCTCTGCAGCGCCGGAGGGTGCAGGGGCAAGCGATTCCGAGGCTGAGGCACTGAAGGCGCTGGGGTATCTGGAGTAGGGCTCAGTCAAGGCGCTCATTGAACGGTATGGTGAACGGGAAGAACAGGACGCTCACGTCCGCTTCACCTTTGACTCGAACCCGCAGCTTCTTGCCACTCATCGCAGCGATACCCGCTGAGAGCGCTTGGCGTGTTGTGAACTTCACATGGATTGGGATGGTGGTAGGCGTGTCCTTCTTGATGACCATCTTTTTGTATGTGGTTGTTCCTGTGGCAAAGCGTTTGCCGGCCACCATGATTTCGTAGTCGAGTTCACGGAGCTTGAGGGGCAAGCATCCGGTCCGTGTGGCGCTCACGATGACATCAAATGAGCCTCCAGTGAGGCCCATGGTGAAATGCTCTACGCTGGACGGCACGATGGATATCGGCTCCTTCGCCTGGGCGGTGGAGAGTGCGACTACGAGGAGCAGAGCGGGTGTCATTTGGCGGTGATCCCTTCGGTTCGAATGGCGTGACTGAGGTAAAGGGCGCGATCGGCCGACAACTGGATGTCCAAGAAGTCTTCCTCGTTGATGTCATTCCAGCAGGCCCACTTACCGGCGAGTGGGTCGGACTTCATTCCCATCAAGAGGTAGGGCACAGCGATGGCATAGTCTCGCAAGTGGCGTGGGTTGAGGCTGCGTTTGAGCATTCGGGCCGCGAACCGGCGGCGCATATAGAACTGGCGATTGAAGTGGCGCTCGAAGCGGTAGATGGTACCCGCATCGATTTGGGGCTGGTCCACCAACACCCGAGCCTGACCGAATGCATCCCAGGACTCCTGCCGCATCCAGCCCCGCTCCATGGCCTCTTTGTACATCGCAGTGCCGGGGTAGGGCGTGGAGATGAACACCTGAACAAAGTCGAAGTCGAGCTTCAGTGCGAGCTTCAGGCTCTCCTCCATGGTGTCCCAGGTTTCATCGAGACTGCCGATAATGAAGCTCGCACGCACCTCGAGTCCATGCCGGTGGGCTATCTCCACAGCCTGTTGGTATCGGGCGTGGTCGATGGGCTTTCCGATGCGCTCCGCGATGGTCGGCGACCCGGTCTCTACGCCCACCAATACCTGGTGACATCCTGCTCGCTTCATTGCCGCTGCGACCTTGTCGGAGAAACAGTCTCCTCGGATAAATCCGATCCAGCTCACATCGAGTTGTTCCGCAGCCAGAAGCTCACAGAACTCCAGGCAGGTCTTCTTCAGCACCGTAAAGGTGTCGTCATAGAACTGGAACTGGCGAATGCCGTATTCGTGGTACAGGTGCTTGATCTGAGCCACCATACTCGCAGGGCTCCGACTCCGCAGCGTGGTCTTGGCCGAGTTGCAGAACGTACATTTTCCAGGGCAGCCACGGGTCATCAACAGGTTGATTGCAGGCAGCTTTCGATAGGTGGTAGCGCCGGGGTAATACAGGTCAAAGTTGACCATATGGTACGCCGGCATGGGGTAGGCATCGAGGTCCATTTGGACCGGTCTGGCTGGGTTGTGGACGACTTGACCCCCCTCCCGATACGATGCGCCGCCGATGTCCTTTGCATCTAGACCCTCGACCACTTCGACCATTGCGTCTTCGCCATCGCCTCGGATCACCATGT
>CAWVVG010000266.1:0-5263 GCA_963932775.1 uncultured bacterium | reverse complement strand
ATAATGGAGGTCCTCTCCCTGACCCAAGCGGATGAGCATCAGCGGGGTCAATGGAACGGGCACAACCTTAAAGACCACCATGTGAGCCACCACACACAATAGTGGACCCAGTGTGAGGCCAATCAGCCAACGTCGAATGAATGTGCTCAACGTCGCCTCACCACCACGATCAAACAAAATGCAATCAGAGCCCAGGAAACCAGGGCCACGATTCCATTGTATCGACCATGGTGAGAACTCGAGAGCCAGTCCCGTCGTGCGACCTCAGGACGCTCTGGCGGACGAATGTCCTTGAGCATCTCCTTGGGATCAGCCTCAGCTGAACCAACAATGGTGAACAACAGGGCATGAACACCCTTCTCTCGAATGACCGTCGGGTTGTCGTCCACGGCACGCAACATCCCTTCAAACTTCGATGCATCCTGGGTAATGAACAGATCTGGACGGAGCATGATGTTGCGAAAACCCAGGCCCGCCAGGGTGGGCTCTATCGACTCCGGATGGCCCCGATTCAGCAGATCCTGTACCCAAAGGTTCAGATGCTGCCGCATTTGATATGGCTTGGTGTGCACACAGTCTTCAGCCAGAGCCTGACCATGCTTGAGCTGCTCAAGGCAAGAGATGCTGGATAGCCACCGCTGGTGATTCAGGCCTTTGTTCTCGGTAAACGGGAACAATTCAAGAATGGGGCCGTCGTGGTTGGTCAACTTGGACGGCGAGTCGATGTAGCGAAACTCCTGCCGATAGGGGGTTCCAACCCGAAGGAAAGCTTCAGCCACCACCACCGCGAGAACCAAATAGCCCCATCGTCCCCATCGAGGGGCCATTTCGGTCGCCACCCGTGCGGCGACAACACCTCCGCACAAGGCCCACAACCAGCCCCATCGAATCGGAAAGCGGAGCATGCCCGCGAAAGGCCCCTTGACCCAGTCAAGGTTGGCAGGAATCAAGATAAGGTCTGGGCTGGCTGCAAACTGGGGAAACAGCGAAAACAACATGGCCGCAACACTGCACCAGACCAAGACTCGCCAGCGGCCCTTTGGCACAACCTTGTGGGCCAAGACCACCAACCCCAGCATCCATCCGAACACAATGGGCGCCATCGAATGCTGTGAGCGATCCATCTCCGGTGTAGCAGCCAACATCCCTGAGAACTGGGCGCTCATCGGGTTCAGTGGCTCCAAGGATTCCCGGGAAGGGGCTTGGCCGTACATATACCAACTGATGTACAGAAAGAGAATTCCCGCGATGCACAGCAGCAGCTCCTTGGGTCGCCTGTCCGAGACCAGCAACACACCCACCGCCAGACCCAGTGCAGTCAAGCCTACATAGGCCGTGGTGGCCCAACACAACCCAAACAACAGACCCGCCAGCCAAGCCTGATACCGCTTTCCATCTGGCTTGGTGGCCAACCACATCGTCGCACCAAACCACGGGAGCCAGGGGTTGAACAGCTGGTATACATGGCCCTCCAGCATGCTGGTCGCTGCCAGGCCACAGAACCCATACCCGAAGCCCGCCAAGAGGGTCCACGGCGACTTGGCACCCACGGCACGGGAGAAATGCTGGGCCGACCACGCATTCAGGGCGACACCAATAATGCCAATCCAACCAAAAATTCGTCCAGCACCCAGCGACTTGAAGGCCACAGCAATGGGGACCAGCACGTACGAATCCAAGCGACTCAAGTCTCCACCCATGGGCCATGCCGTCAAGGGGTCCACCGCCGCTATCAGTCGACTTCCAGCCCCGACTACCCACATGGTCCCAAAGGTGTCAAAATGGCGCCCGACAATCATGGTGTCGCTGGAGAAAATAGCGGGCCACGTGAAGGACACTGCCGCACCGATCCACAGCGCCAACCAGACCACCTCAGGAAGGCGCCAGCTCAAAGCCTTCCCCCCTCGCTCAAGGCGACCACCCACAAGGCCGATACTGACAATCAGGATCCAAAAGGCACCCGCCAGCAAGATGAGGGCCTCTTGAATCGCCATGCTGTCCACACTTATTGGCGACGATGAGCGCTCGACCACGCCATCGTCCTTGACCACCCAGCTGTGCCGCTGATCTCCATAGTGCAGAATGATCAAGTCATCGTATCTGCGTTGGTTTCCAACCCGAATATCAACCGGAAGCAGGCGACCCGGAGGCACCAAAAACCGGCCCCGATACTCGCCTACGCTGAACAGCTGCAGCTCTTGTACAACCGGCTCGCCCATGATGGTCGCGGTCACCGTAGGTGCACCTATGGTCGACCAAATGGCAACCTCTACGACCCAAGTGCCAGAAGCGATGTCTCCCGTGGGGTCAGCCTGGGCCACCGACCCATGGATCGGGGGTGTCCCAGCCTGGGGTGTCGCAGTCTGGGCCATGGCACACGGATGCACCAATCCCAGCCAGAGCGAAAACAGGAGGGTCAACCAACGCATTGCCGCCCATACTCCCACACAGGAAGCCCATCTGAAAAAGCGCGAGACAGAAAAAATGACCCTAACGTCTACTTAGAAGCCTGCTCAGTCTGTGCTTTCACCGACCCACCGAAGACCAGTCTACGTTCCTGCCGGCCAGAGCTAAGGTCTGAACCCAACTCATCGGGCAAGGGACTGAGGTCCACCTCAGGGTACTCCAAGCTTTCCGCAGCCTCCATCATCTCAACGGCGAGCGCGCGCGCAGCACCATCGGAGTTGTGTCTCAACTCACGAAACAGGGCATTCACCGTCTCCCGTCGGTGCCCAATCCAGTACAGCGCACGCAACGATGTCGACTGGTCGCCCCGATCTCGGTCCGACTGAGCACGAGAAGCGGTAAGGGCGAGCACCGCCAATTCGGTGCCGATGTCGACAATGCGCGCCAAGGTAAGCTGCTTCATCTCTAGCTTTGGCCCATGGCGAAGCATGTTGTGAAACAAGGTGCGGGCCAGCTTGCGAGTGCGTCCCTCAATCCACCGCATGTGCTCAGCCAGGTCATCATCAAAATGACTGAAAGAGGTGAACAGACCACCGAGCCACAACATGGGGTACCAGCGAGCATAAAACACGCTGCACGTGACCAAGGACTTGACTTTCTCACCGATACTGGCTTTTGGGCTGAGCAGAGGCAAGGCCATCTTCAGATGTTTATCCAAAGACTCTCGGGCCAAAAACAAGTGCATGACGTCGGTGGTGCCTTCCACGATTCGGTTGATCCGAGAGTCGCGAAATGCCCGCTCGACGGACAAGTGGGGCTCACCTCGAGTCTTGAGGGAGGCGCCGGTCTCATAGCCTCGCCCGCCCTTGAACTGAAGCGCGGTATCCATCAAGTCCCAGCCCACTTCCGTGTTGTACATCTTTGCTGCAGCGGCCTCCATCCGAATGTCGGTGTCACCCCGGTCCGAGGTTGATGCACAGAAGTCAGACAATGCCTGCAGCGCGTATTGACCACCCCCGAGACGGGCGAGCTTGTCACAGCCAGCCTCGTGCTCGCCGATGTTCCGACCCCACTGGTGCCGAGACTTGCCCCAAGACGCCATATGGTTGGAGAACTCATCGATCGTACCCGCGGTGATGGCAGGGATGCCCAATCGCCCATCATTGAGCGTGGTCAAAGCCAAACGAAGACCCTTCCCTTCGCCCCAGATGATGTTCTCCGCTGGCACCTTCACGTCGGTGAAACGAATGAGACCATTCTCGAGGGCACGCAGGCCCATAAAGCGACAGCGATGCATGACCTCGATGCCCGGCGTGCTCCGTTCCACGATGAATGCGGTGATCTGCTTGATCTCCCGTCCCTTCTTCACAATGGGGGTTGTGGCAGCCATAATCACATACAAATCCGCAATGACGCCGTTGGTACACCACAGCTTCTCGCCATTGATGATCCAGTGCTTGCCATCCTCGGTCATGACGGCAGTGGTGGTCATTTTCGCTGGGTCTGAGCCCACCGAGGGCTCTGTGAGACCGAATGCACTGACAGCACCTTTGGCCAGCATGGGAAGGAACTTTTCCTTTTGCTCCTTGGTCCCGAACAGCTTCAGCGGCTGGGGCACACCGATGGACTGATGGGCGCTCAAGGTGGCCACGGTCGACCCACAATGACGAGCCACCGTCGCGAGAAGTCTCATGTAGTTGGTCTGGCTCAGACCCAAGCCACCGTACTCGGTGGGGATCTTGATACCGAACAAGCCCAGCTCCGCCAAGCCTCTCATTACGCGAGCTGGGATCTCGCCTGTGCTGTCGATCTCCTCCCCATCAATGTTCTCAGCACACCACGCGTCGACCTTGGCTTCCCACTCGTCGCCGATGCCTTTGTCTTCCGGGTCCTGCTCAGGAAATGGGTAGCACATGGACACATCGAGATCGCCCATAAACATCGCGGCCATAAAGGACTTGGACTTCCAGCTCGACTCCCGGCTGTCCTCCGCCACTGCGATGCTATTGTCTTCTTCTTTGTTTCGATTCTTGTTCTCGATCATGATTCCACCCATAAAAAATGAATACCCATTCATTGTAACCCATAGAGCACGATATCTTGCCAAAAAACGCTACACGTGGTCGAGAATTACCAAATCTCAGACAAGATCTGAGCGGTGTTATCCGTCGAGAGTTGCCCCCAGTGACCTGACGGGTAGAATAAAGACCCAACCGGGCCCCATGCTCACCCCAGCCGAGACCACCAATGAGCAGCTCAAATACCGATCCCCAGGTCAGCCTGGAAACGCCCCTGAGCTTGCTCGACGCCTGGCGCTTCCCCATCCAGTCGGCCGCCTCTCGGCGAGACCTCATTATCGGAGGCCTCTGGCTCTTGGTGCCGGTCATCGGGTGGCTGATGAACATGGGACACCGAATCCAAGTGGTCCACAATATGCACGTCGGACGCCCCGCTTGGCCCGCCTGGGAGAACCCGCGATCCTTGCTCCGACACGGGTGTCTGACCTTCGCGGGCATGATCTGGTTCTGCTCACCAGGGGTCTTGCTCATGGCCCTCGGTCTACACCTGGAGAACCTTGCTGTGACCGCCTCGGGAGGGGCCCTGTGGGCGGCGGCCGTGGTGGCCATACCTGGCTACATGACCCACTACTGCCAGAGCCTCGACCCCCGGGAGATCTTCCATCCAACCCGGGCCCTCTCTCGGGTTGGCCAAGGTGGACGTCAGTACTGGAAGGCGTGGTTGATCGTCTTTCCAACCATGGTCTGCTCTTTTCTGGGGCTGCTGGTATTTGGGGTCGGGTTTTTGTTCACGAGCGTATGGTTCTGGCAAGTGGCCGCCTTCTGTTTCGCCACCGTCT
>CAWVVG010000265.1:0-5292 GCA_963932775.1 uncultured bacterium | reverse complement strand
CGACGCAGACGCAGACGCCGATGCAGACGCCGACGCCGATGCAGACGCCGACGCCGACGCAGACGCCGACGCAGACGCCGACACTGACGCCGACGCCGACGCCGATGCCGATGCCGATGCGGACGCCGATGGAACTCCTGACCCATCGAGTACCGATGACGACGATGACGGATACAGCGAAGACGAAGGCGATTGCGACGACTCGGACGCGTCAATCCATCCCGAAGCCGATGAACTCTGCGATGAGGCCGATCGAAACTGTGACGGTGACGGAACCGAAGGCGCGATTGACACCACCACCTACTACAGAGACATGGATGGAGATGGTTTCGGAAGCAGCATCAGCGCAGAGGCATGCGAGCCTCCCACAGGACTCGCGAGCTGGGAAGAAGTCGCTGGAGACTGCGACGACGATGAGGTCTCGACTCACCCAGCAGCCGACGAGATCTGCGACGGTATTGACAACGACTGTGACAGCGTGGCCGATGATGGTCTCGTGTTCAGGGACTACTACGTCGATGGCGATGGCGATGGGGTGGGCTCCGATGAGTTCCTGGGCAGCTCCTGCGACGACAGTCACGTGACCGATCATCCTGGCACAAGTTGGTACTCGACCGACTGTGACGACAGCGACCCATGGACATACCCGGGCATATCGACGGACACAGTGTCACGACCTGCTGCAGATGAAACTTGCGATGGTGACGACAACGACTGCGATGGTGAGACCGATGAGGGCTTGGAGCATCGGGACTGGTACAACGACTCAGATGGTGACGGCTACGGTGCTGGTGCTGTTGTGGCGACCACCTGTGACCTGACCGTTGACATGTCTGGCTTGGGTCGCGCTCACCTTGATGGCGACTGTGACGACGGTGAGCCCGAGGTGAATCCCGGAGCAACCGAAGTCTGCAATGATGTCGATGATGACTGCGACAGCGACATCGATGAAGGTGTGAGTTGGGTCTACTTCACGGACCTGGATGGCGATGGCTACGGTGTCGACGGTTCAGACTACACCTCCTGCGTAGAGGACCCCCCAATGAGGGCTACCGTTGGCGGTGACTGCTTGGATAGCAACGAGGATGTAAATCCAGGCGTGCCCTCAGGTGATCCAGACGACTGGATGTCCTACTTTGACGAGGAGTATTGCTATAGCTTCGGTGGCCATGATGGCGGTCCGGGTGGTGGTGGACCAATCGGTGGAGGTATTGAGATCTGTAGCTGGGACTACGACTGCTCTGGAGAAGTCGAGGAAATAGCGCTCAGCACAGAGGACGATGGCTCTCCTGCCGATGCCACGGTTGACTGGGCGTCTGCACCCTGGACCCTCGAAGCCGAAACCGCTCACCTCGCGTGCGAAGACTTCAAGGATGACGAATACGACGAATACGTAATCATCGGCGGCACCATGCCTGTCGGACGCTGGTTCGGGTCTGTGCCAGCCTGTGGTGAGACAGGGACGTTTTTGGTGAGCTGTCTCCGTGACTATCTTGACGGTTTTGGGGATTACTGGGAACCCACTATCGAGACTGCCTTTATGGCCTGCTTATAGGCCCGGTAGCTGGACACAGAGTCCAAGAGATGAAGAACCGGTCACAACGTGAAGTGACGAGGTCAGCATGACAATCATCCATGCATTGCTCGCAGCCCAGTTTCTGGGCTGCGAGCAAGCGACTGAAAAACCACAGCCAGATCCACAGCCGCAGGACACCTCCAATACGCAGCCTCCGGAGTCTGGAGATTCAGCAGATACCGCAGACTCAGTCCCACACAAGGATTCCGGGACCGGCACAGACAGTGCCCAGCCGACTGAGGAGCGCACAGATCCCGACCACCCTTGGGATGGGGCCATCGCAGACAGTACTGAGCCTGCGTCAGTAAGACTGGTTCCCTACCCACTGGGCAGCACCACGGCGAGTCAAGGTTTCTATGCCTACACCCCACCCGGATACCCCTCAGATGTGCAGTGGCCCTTGATCATTGCCTTGCATGGCGGAGGCGAAAATGGACCTGGTGAGGGGAGTGACGCGCTCCCCTTGCTGCTGAACAATGGCATCTCACAGCTGATGCATGAAGACCACTGGCCCAATGACCGACCCTTCGTGGTCCTCATGCCTCAACACGACGGGGCTGGGCGTCCGTCAGCGGATGAGGTTCACAGCTTTATATCTTGGGCGTTGGACAACTACCCCGTCGCCACAGACCATGTCGCACTCGTGGCTCACAGCATGGGGGCGTATGGTGCCTGGGAGTACTTGAGCATCCACAGAGACGCCCAAATCTCACGCTTTGTGCCCATTGCAGGCAGTGGTACTCTCGCCTGGAACACGGCTGGATGTGAGCTGGCCGCTGTGCCGATTTGGGCCTTCCACGGTGATGTGGATGAGCAAGTCAACGTGAATGGAACCATCGTTCCGATGGACCACCTCAGCGGGTGCCCTGCCCCACCCGCCAAGCAAAACCAGTACACGATTTACCCAGGTGTGACGCACAATTCCTGGACCCAGACCTATGACGGCAGTGCCGGCCATGACATCTTTTCGTGGATCTTGGACCCGATAGACCCATGAGTCGAAACTTTTCGCTGGTGAAACCTTACCCAAGCCAACAAGAGCCCACCGATGAACAATAGTGTCACCACAATCATGATCGGTGCAGCCGTCCTTGCCGGTACACAGACCGGGTGTTCGAGCGACGACGTCAAAGACCCCGCCACTTCTTCGAACTCAGCCTCTGACGCGGATGCCGAGGCTGACGCTGATGCAGATGCAGATGCAGACACAGGAGACACCGGTGACGAAACCCCCTCCCCCATTCATCCGCTGTATTTTACTACCATGACCCACATGGAGGCGGGTCACGACGACGATGTCAGTGAGTTTGTCTTTGACAACCACGTCGCACGCTTGAGAAACACCGTGGAAATTGCCTCGGCTCACAGTGGCGTGATCACGATTGAATCTGAGCTTCCGTTCGCGATTGGATGTGAAACCTGGGGACTCAATATGATGGCTGAGGTTCTCGAAGCCGGTCACGGCGTGGGGACCCATTGCGACCGAGACCGGGATGCACCCGACGACATGCCCTACGCGGACTTTGTAGCGGAACTCATTGAAAAAAAGGCGGCCGTAGACGCCCTTGTGGGGCCCGAGAACAACACCGGTTGTTCAGGGGCTGGCGGTGGAATTGGCGGGATTGACTGGGTCAACGGCGTCGCCGATGCGGGCTTTGGCTACATCAACGCCATCGTCTCCATGCACTACTTGTCTATGCCCATGGACGACCGCCCCGAGGGGTGGAGCGATACCTATATTCAAGCGGTTGTGAGCCACGAACCTGCACCCGCCGACTTGTTCGACAGAATCTACTTAAGAAGACTCGCGGACTCCGAAGACTTCGAGCACGACCCTGACGGCCGCCTGGTCATGTCTGCTGGGGGCCTTGGTGTGCTGATCAATATGGCGGAGGGTGAAGAGTCTGGCGTGTTTACCATCGCAGACGTAGACGCGATGGTCGCTTTGATTGAAGAAGTCGATGCCGGCCGTGACCCCACCCGAGTGGCCAAAGTCGACGTGCACCTGAGCCTCGAGGTCATGGGCGATGAGGCCACCGATGTACTCACCTACTTCTTTGCAGAGCTCGAGCGATTGGCTGAGGCGGGCACCATCCAGTGGGCCACCCAAGCCGAGGTGGTGGCGGCATACACCGCTACGCTCTGAGCCACCGCGGGCCGGCATGCGCTATGTGGGGCCCCCCGCATTCGATCGAGACCGACAAGGGCTTACCAGCCTTCATCAATCTCGCCGTCGCAGTCGTTGTCCAGTCCATCGCCCGGTCGGTCGTAGACCACACCTGGGTTGACGCGTCGGTTCGAGTCGTTGCAGTCTCCACCCACATCTACGTAGCCATCAGGCGCCGAGCACTCCATGACGGCTGCGTCGTCGTCTCCGTACCCGTCACCGTCACTGTCAAGGTAGAAGGTGGCCATATCCACAGCGTCTTCGTCGATGCTGTCATCGCAGTCGTTGTCGACTCCGTCGCAAACTTCATCGGCATCCGGGTTGATCGACGCATCTGAGTCATCGCAGTCGTCATCACTATATGGCCACGGGAGCCCTAAGGCGGTGAAACCATCACAATCGGCATCGGTGGCGACCGTGGTGGAGTCTGCGTCTTCGTCGTCGCAATCATCCGCTGTGAGGATGCCATCGCAATCCGCGTCCTCGCCGGAGGAGCCCAGGCTTGGATCATCGTCATCACAGTCATCGTGCACTCCAATCACGCCGAAGGTAGCGCCATCACAGTCCGCATCGTTGGCGACGGTGGTGGAGTCTGGGTCGGTGTCGTCGCAGTCGTCAGCGGTGAGTACCCCATCGCAGTCGCCATCCGAACCAATCGTGGTAGAGGGCCCGGAGTCATCGCAGTCGTCTTCGGTCAAGATTCCATCGCAGTCGGCATCGGTGGCGATGGTGGTCCAATATGCGATGGTATCGTCGCAGTCTTCCTCCGTGACCGTACCGTCGCAGTCGGCATCGGTGGCGACGGTGGTTGACTCTGGGTCGGTGTCGTCGCAGTCGTCGGCGGTGAGCACCCCATCGCAGTCGGCATCGGTGGCCACCCTGGTGGATGTTGCATCGTCGTCATTGCAGTCATCCGCTGTGACGATTCCATCGCAATCCGCGTCAGTGGCGACGGTGGTGCTGTACGCTGCCCAAGGGCTGCTTTCGTCGCAGTCTTCCTCGGTGACCGTTCCATCACAGTCAGCATCGAAGGCTGAATCGCCGAAGCTGGCGTAGTAATCATCACAGTCATCTGCCGTGACCACCCCATCGCAATCGTAGTCGTTTGATTCGTCACCCATGCTGGTATCGTCGTCGTCGCAGTCATCCTCAGTGATTGATCCGTCGCAGTCTGCATCGTTGTGGATGGAGCCCAGGCTGGCATCATCGTCGTCGCAGTCGTCCTCGCAGGTCGAGACTCCGTCGCCGTCGGCATCGTCGCAGCTTTCACACTCTGGAATACCGTCGGCGTCGAGATCGTCGAATTCATCGACCAGGTCGCTGTCGCAGTCGCTGTCGATGCCGTCGCAAAGCTCGGGTGCACTCTGGTAGATGGCAACGTCGCCGTCGTCACAGTCGTGTTCGCAAGTGGACTGGCCATCGCCATCGGCGTCGTGGTCATTGAGCGCAGCTTCACCGTCATCGCAGTCGTCAACAGTCAGGGTGCCATCGCAGTCGGCATCCGTGGCCACAGTGGTGGAACTCGCGTCGTTGTCATTGCAGTCGGCGG
>CAWVVG010000264.1:0-5303 GCA_963932775.1 uncultured bacterium | reverse complement strand
GACTTGCTGTGGCAGTGCCTGTAGCACTGACCATGATCTTTCTGGTGCTTTTAACGACCTTTGGCACAGCAACCCCCGCTTTGATTAGCTACTTGAACGTCCCCATCGCAGCCATGGGTGGGATTCTTGCCCATGGCCCTCGCCACAGGTGCTGGGGCGGAGGTTCAGCGTCCTCTTGCCACGGTGGTCATTGGAGGACTGTGCACAGCCACCTTGATGACCTTGTTCGTATTGCCCTTGGTTTATCGGCGATTTGGAGGGGTATTGAACAAGTCCGATGTGGGCATCACGGGATGAAGATCTTTTTCCCCAAACTGGGCCAAGGTGCCAAGTACGACTCCTGAACAACGGGAACGGACATCACAATTCGTACACGGTGTCCCAAATGCCCGTCGTTGACTTCTGAAATACAGTCTTGTCAACAGTGCGCTTTTTCCCGGATCGCCCACACAAAGAGGAAATCCCACAAAAGCGAGATCATCGGTGTGAATTGCACGCACTTCAGCCAGCGAAGGGGACTCGTCGGAAAATGAGAAAAGTTCTTCTTTGGGACGCATGGGGGCCAAGGCAAGGGGATTGCCCCATCTTTCATGGACCCATTTCGCCAATGTACTCACATGGCCCAATGTTCGGGACATGGCCAAAGTATGGACAAACACATCCATTCCCAATTGAACAGCAGCATCCAATCCCTCAACCACTTTTGCCCAGTGTCCGGGAACGCCCACAATGGAATCGTGGGTCTCTGGCAAGTGACTGTACATGGGTGTGCATACTGATCGGACTCCCATGGACCACCACCCCGTCCCTTTGTGAGCCAATTGGAGACCGGAAGTCATCAATTGGATGGATTCAAATCCAGATTCCATGGCCAATAAAAGGGTGCGTTCAAAGGATGGATGTGTGGGTGGTTCCGTGCCCCCAATCAACAGTTGTTTTTGGCCAATAGATTGATTCCCAATCAATTTATTTGAAATATCGGACCACTTCGTCACCATTTTTAATGGTGGATTTGTGACCACCGGTTGGGCACAAAAAAAGCATTGACCCTCACACGCGCTCATCAATATCAACAATCCCGCTGGGGGTTCTCCCCACGCACGAAGTTGGGGTATTTGTTCTGAGAAGGGGGCCACCATGAAGGCATGCATGCTTGCATCTTCATGGGACGGTGCGGATTTTTGTCCGTTATTTGTGCCCGTTTTGTTTGATTTGTTTACCATGCAGTGAATCACTCTCTAAGAACATTCTTCGGTTTTTATCCCGGCACTTTCAACGTACACCATATCCACCCCAGACCACCAAATGATATGGTCGAATCCATGCATGTGCAGTTCATTCATACCCCGATACCGGGCGCACCATTTTGCAGCTCTATTGCTGCCTTGTCTTCTTTTCTGAAAGAACATGGATATTCCACAAGTCTATTTACCATTGAAGTGGACACACCCCCTTCGGTTGCCAAGGAGGTTTTTGCGAGAAGTACAGCCGATATTTTCGCCTGGTCGTTTATGACTTGTCGTTGGGCAGATATCCCCCAATTGGTTGCAGCAGCGCGTGAGGTGAACCCTTCCATTAAACACATTGCGGGAGGTGCCCATCCCACCACCTACCCAAATGACACGTTGAATTACTTTGACGCCATTGTGATTGGGGAGGGTGAAACACCATTTCTGAAGTGGCTTGAGTCTCCAAATGAACCCCATGCGGGGGTGATGCGGCAGGGGGCTGGGGATTCTATTCTGCGATGGCAGGAGCCCGACGTGAATGCCTTACCCGACTGGGATCGTGCCCTTTTCCCCACTGCATCCAACCGGGGAAATCGCTACGAACAGGCCATGCCCATCGCTTTTTCCCGGGGTTTTTGCCCATTTTCCTGTACTTTTTGCGGGGTGGATGCCTATCGGCGCCTTCACAAACAGCCCCAACGTGGCGCTTCCCGTTTGCGCAGTGTCCAGCGGGTCATGGAGGAAATTCTTCGAGTGGTGGACCAACACCCCACGCCCATCGGGTTTGCGGCATGGGATGAAGTTCTTCCCCCACGGAAATCCTGGATTGCTGCGTTTTTTGATCGCTACAAAACGGAAGTCAACCTGCCCTTTGCAGTACAATTGCGGGTGGAGCAGGTCACAGAAAGTGTGGTCAATATTTTGGCCCAGGGCGGCTGTGATTATGTGGTGATTGGAGTGGAGACCGGAGATGAAACCTATCGAAAAAAATTCCTGAACAAAGGATTTGGGAATGATGAAGTACTTTTGGCGTTCCAGCGATTGCATGATGCGGGGATTTCCACTTTCTGTTCCTTCATGTTGGGCCTTCCCTTTGAGACACCAAAAATGCTCGCCAAAACGGTACGCCTTGCGGAAAAACTCGAGCCCACAGAGCTCTCCTTCAAGTATTTTACACCCGAGCGAGGCACCGCACTCTACCCCTTGTTGGAGCAACATGAATTACTCATAGAGCGATATATTGACCATCCGTTTGGGGCCAATGAGGCCATGATTAAAATGACCCACTGTACCCAACATCAATTGAATACTGCCTTTCGTGCCCTTTCCATGCTTCGGGGCGATGGGAATCGAGGAACATTCGAATGATTCCCAGTTTTGAACAAACTGAAGACCACCTGCATTCTATCCTTGCGAGAGGCAGCGTTAATTTGGGGGAGGGCGCCAATACAGAGCGCTTGATGTTGATGCTCACGCGCTCTTGTCACCTTCGTTGTGGATATTGCTGGGTTCAAAAAACGGAAACTGGATCGGTAATGAAACCTGAACTCGCTTCCAAGTCGGTGGATTGGTTGATGCGTTCCAAACGGGAAAAACTCGAAATTCAATTTTTTGGAGGAGAGCCCACATCAGAATGGGACACTTTGCTTCATACCCTTCACTATGCTCGCCATCATCCCATGCGCCAAGGAAGGCGCTTGGAGTTTGTACTCACTACCAATGGACTCGGCCTTCAGGGAGATCGGCTGGATAAGCTCACATCACCGGATCTGTTGATCTTGTTCAGTTTGGATGGAACGGAGCAAGCCCATCGAAGATTTCGCCCCCCCCACATTGGTGAAGATGCTGGAGAGTCTCTCTCCCATGATGCTGCCTGGTCACGGTTGAATCAAGCCATCGATTCTTTGAATGGAAGTGGTGTACGTTGGTTTATGAATGCAGTCATTCCCCCTGCGGATGCAGATGGGGTAATGGCTCGATATGAATGGGCCCTGGACAATGGAATCCCAGCCCTCCAACTCAATTATGCAGTGGGGATGGAGTGGCCCCAGCATAAGGTAGATGCCTACTTGATGGGCTTGATAAAAGTCATGCAGCGCCACCGTAGGGAAGAGCCAGAGATGATGCTCTACAACTGGCGCAGTGAGTGTGAGCCTGTGATGTTGAGTGATGACCTCATCGTGGATGTAGATGGCACTGTGTTGCACGATGGTGCTATTTTTCTAGAACGGGGGTTTCCCGAGCTTCGTTCCACCTATATGCGGGGCCCCCTGCATACCCTGGATGATTTTGACAGTTGTCGATGGTCCCTTGAACAATTGAACAATGTCATGTGCCAGACCTATGAAGTGGGCTCTCAAAAGCACCAAACAGTCTTGCAGAATATTCGCATGGGCGCTGCAGTGGATTGGGTCATTCAAGCCCTGCGAACGCCCGGGGATCGTGAAATCTGAACGTGTCGGGGGTGTGCATCGCTTCGCCTCTGAGTCCCTGCAGTAATCGGATCGGAGACCCTTCTTCGAGAGTGCGTTGGCCGTGTGAAACCACTGCACCGACTCCACCCATCAAGTATTCGGAGATGCTGTTGGTGACCAGCACGAAGACAGCGAGATGGTGGAGGCGGCGGTATAGAGGAGATACCTCATATGGTCAAGCAACTTGGGCGCCTTCCCCAACCCGGACCTGGCATCCTCCTGACGGTCGATGTAGCGCAGGTGTTGGACCATAAACTCCGCGGGAGACAACACCCCTCGGTCGAGCTCGTCTCTCAGAATGAGGAGCAAGTCGTAGGTGTTCACCAGTCCAAACCCACCCAGAGGCGCCCGGGTTTGTTGGGAGAAATTTTGGTAGTGGACGGGACAGGCTCCTTCGCCGCTCATCGACCCCCACGCCCGAACGTCGAACAGACCCTCCTTGAAAAACAGGATCTGAATCCGCTCGAGGGTCGCCAACACTCGCTGAAGGCCCTGGGTTCGTGTCTTCATCAACCAACCTTCTGCGCAGAACCATCGGCTTCATCGCCGCATCGTGCTCTTTTGAGTGTACCGGCCTGGAGTGTACCGGCCTGGAATTCACCGGTCCTGGTGACACTCTCTCGCCGCTCACCTCACGAAGCCGGCAACCGCCGCGGACGAACCAGGCACACGTCGCAGAGCCTCAGGGGCGCGCACCCCCTCGACCACCGCGGTCGCTCCCGGGCCGAAGTTCCGATAAGGGGCCTTGTGTCAACTATCCTCCATGGCCGCGGTGCACCCTTCGTTCCAGCTCACAGGGACGAATGAAACGCGCCTTTGCCATCACCGGCATCGTGGTCTTCTCCTGCGCGGCGATGCTGGGCTTTCTGCTCACCGCTCTGGTTCCTTTCCGGATCGAGACCTGGTGGTTCTGGCCAGTATTTCGGCTGTTGTGGCAGGTCGGGGGCGGGCTTTGGTGTGGCCTGGGTATCGCGCTCTTGATCGATGGTGGGCACGGTAAGCTGTCCTTGGGCGTGGGTGCATTTGGCTTTCTCCTGGCCTTGAATCCAGTCTTGGATCTGGTCCGGGGTCCAGCGGAAGGGGAGCTGCTCTCTAGCAGCACCACCAGCTACACTGCTTGGGGTGGGGGCGGTTCTAGGGTGACCCCTCGAGGCCAGTCAATACGTGGCTCTCTGCTGCTGGAAACGGATGCAGGGGACAAGGTGATCATCAAACCCATTGGCGCCCAAGCCAACCGCATGCAGAGCTGGACTCGAGCCTGTCCCAAAGGGGGCAGGGTGCACGCGCTGCGGCACCTGGATGTGGTTTTGGGTGTGGTCTGTGCCCAGTGAAAAAGCTTTCAAGTAGTCCCCGCAAGAGCCCAGGGGTTGCAGCCTAAGAACCACATGTTGAACAAGTTGGTGCGCATCGGTACCGGTCTGGCCGGGGTTCTCTTGCTCTTTCTGGGGCTGCACTGCTTTCTGATGCCCGAGGTGATGCTCAAGGCTTTGAGCTGCCGGGCGGGCGGGGGCGGGGGCCCGTGGATGCAAGCCACAGCGATGCGCGATCTTGCATCGGGGATGGAGCCGGCAGGAGGCGGCGGGAGTCGAACCCGCAGCCC
>CAWVVG010000263.1:0-5318 GCA_963932775.1 uncultured bacterium | reverse complement strand
TGGGCATCCAGTGGTCCCACTTGAGCTGGTCGTGGGGCTTGGGCCAGCCGGTGTCGTCCCAGTTGCCGAGGTCCCGGATGGCCCGAAACAACTCTTGGTCGTGATCAACAAAGGTGTTGGTCAACATTTCCATCGGCATCTTCGGATACAGGTTGACTGGTGCGACACCCTCGCCTGTGTTGTCCACCAAGAAATTCAATACGTTGGACTCTGTGGCGAAGTGACGAAGGATGAGACGGGTCCCCACCGGACTCACAAAGTGCTTGCAGAACCAACAGATGGTGGCCTGAAGCGGGCCGTGGGCCGAGAACTGAATCGGTGACATGCGCTTGAGGGCCCAGGTGAGGTGGAGAACCACCCCAAACACGAGCCGAAGCAAGGGCATGACGGACCATCGCAAGGGGTTGTCCAAGTCCCTCACCCACAGATCCGCCGCATCCGGGTCGATGGGCAAAGTGTTGTCCACGGCCACAGCCTGGAGATAAATGTCCCGCTCTTTAGACATGGTCAATCTCCTCCAACTGAAGAGCATAGAGTCGGGCTACGACCTTGGAGGTCTTCACGATGGCATCCGCGCGCTCCGGTGTGGTGGCTGTGCGATCCAGCATCCCGTACAGCTTGTCCAGGTGGCTATCGTCGTTCTCTCCGTGGTAGCGAATGAAGCGCGTCGCCTCCGCTCCACATTTTGAGAGTTCCTCAATCCGATCTGCCCAGTTGTTGGCCATCTTGTCGCCGATTCCCTCGATGATCCACATCGCGCCCAGCAGGTCCACTGGGTTGGGTTGGCTGGCCCGGTGCATCAAGTAGCCATGGAGGGCCTCGGTCCCGATGTTCCTCGGACGGGACTGAATGTCCGACAACTCGCCACCGAGGGCCACATAGTCTCGCTCGAGCACCTCATAGTCGCGGTGCTCGTCCTGGGCGTGACCGATCACCAATGAGCGCACGTCGGCATGGTTTCGGTCGAAACTGGAGGCACAGCGTGCAATCCATCGTGCGCCCTCGACCACCTGAGGCCGAAGATTACGCAGCAAGGCCAAGTGGTCTTCCCGCGTGAAGGTTCCGTTGTCGAGGCGCCGAAGGATGGGCACCTTGCCCAGCCGCCTCTCAAAGTCGAACCAAGACCGCATCAAACGACGCAGGGTCTCTTGCCCAAGGGGAGTCAGCACATCGGGGCGTTCAAGAGCAGCGGTTTGGGTCATGCTTCCACCAAAGTTAAATGCATATAGGCCGTATTGAAGCGCCCACTCTCTGGCACCATGCAGAGAATGGTGTCCCCGATGGCGGCCCGGCCATCCCTCAGGAACTCATCCAACATGATAAAAATCGAGGCGCACCCAGTATTTCCACGGGTGTACAGGTTGGTGTACCACTTGTCCTCTGGAATCAGTGCTCCGGCCATCTCGAGCATGTCGTACACCTTGCCCTTGAAGTGATGCGAGGAGTAGTGGCACAGAAAGTGGTCGATCTCTTGAATGTCTAGGGTCCCTTCTTCTATCAACCGCAATGCGCCATCCACGCCGAGCTTTACGATGTTCTCCAGCAGTCGCAGGTCCTGACGAATGAGCAAGGCTCCCGCTTTTTCAGCCTCGCCATAAGTGGGAAAGTCTTGCCACGTCCGCGAGTCTTCGCGGTTCACAGGAGAGCCGATCTGCATGCAGACCGGAAATGCATCGGCATGAGAGAAGCTCCGCATCCAGTCAATCTGCAGACACCGACCCCTGGGCTTCGACTCCAGGAGCATGGCCCCTGCACCATCCGAGAGCATCCATCGGAGAAATTCGGTCTGAAAGTCCATCTGTTCGTGGCCGCCAGCCGCCTCGTAGCGAGTGTGCTTGAGCATGCGGCTGGAGAGCTCAGAAGAGACCACCAACGCGGTGTCTTGATCTCCAAGGCGAAGGGTGTTGTACGCCGCCTTCAACGCCATCGTTCCGGCTGAGCATATGCCATGGGCACTCAACAACTCGACGCTCGGAATTCCGAGTCTTCCCTGCACCATGCTTCCAAATCCTGGCAAAGGGAGATCCCCTTGGGAGGTCGCGCAGGCCAGCATGCCGATGTCTGCGGGTTCAAGGGGCGACCCTTCCAAGCAAATCTCCGCTGCTGCCACTCCCATGTCTGTGTTGCTGTGGGTCGTCCGCCCGGTCCGATCGATTGCGTAATGGCGTGTCTGAATGCCGTTGGACTTCAAAATGCGTCGCTTGAGGCGGCTCGGCTTCCCTTCAACCAACCCCAAAACGTCTTCTACCTCATCCACTCCGATGGCCGGCCCTGGCAAGAACCGACCTGTACTGGTGATAAATGCAGTCATTGACCTTCCTTTTTGCGGAGCGCGACCCCCCAGCACCGAAATACTTCTTCGGTATAGGGCAGCAGACAAATGACTCCCATAAAGCCAACGTACCAGGGCAAATATGCGCCTCCACCCACGGGCTCCGAGCGCAGCAACAATGCCATTTCACCGGCCCAATCAAAAGTAACGGTCTTGATGACCGTATCGGGATTGCGCACACCGATAAGGGCAATCAAGTAAAACGGTATCGTGGAGAGGTAATTATGGGCGTGCACCTCCCAGATGGAGATCTCTCGCACATGCATGGTGGTCTTCACATCAAAGTGAGCCACCACTTCATGTGCAACGAGTGCCCCCAGGCAAATCAAGAATACCAACACGTTCATTTCAAACAAAATGCCGACCACGATGGGTATCGCTACCTGCACACCCATCAATACATGGATGAGCGCTTCCTTCACCCCTGAGGTGTTCTCGATATCGGTGGCCCGATGGCAAACCCAGTCTATAAACCCAGTGACTCCCCACAAAGGAAGGATGACATACAGTATGAGCATGAGCACAAGGTCGTGTGTCGTCGCATCAGCCATGATTCCACTCCAAAACTGAATTTACCTGGACCATTGGCTGGCTATCACCCGCCTCGCTCCCCCTATTAACTAAATGGAGGACGGGCACGCCAATGCCATGCCTCGGTGTCTGGTCCTTCGATTCGAAGAATTGAGCCATCGACTTGGACGTCCTCACACCGGTGCAGTCACAGAAAGCACCCCAGAGGGAAGGGCGCTGAATAGCATGGATAGTCCTCTCTTTGGTGCAACTAAAGCCACAGTAAGCTAATCCGCCAAGTGTGTCGAAACCAAATGGCCTAAATTTAGAATAAGCTCCGTAATTGTAAATTTTAGATTTACATACGCTTCCGTTTTTGGCATGGCTTTAGCTGCAGTCGATGGCATCGATGAGGCGGTGTTTTTGGTTCGCCTCAAATAGCCATGGCTCTTGTGAATGCATCCAATGGTATTGGGCTCAATGCTTCACGCGGAGGGGCTGTTCAACAAGGTGCCGGACCTATGTTCCTGCTTATGTGGGCCACTATCCTTCGTCACCAAAAACAATACTTTCAGCACTATGGTACGCCCCATCGCTCCACACCTACACGGACTTGAGCCAAAACCTCCATGCCACAACCCCTAAAACTTTTGAACCCTCAAATGCACCCGCCCCAAACCGCCCCTATTCACGCACAATGGATACAAGCGGCACGGTGGGAGCTCAACTCATGTTTTGAGCAAAGGCTCGGCTATCGCAGTTGAGAAGCCAAAACCCATAGGCACCCACGTCACCGTATCAGCTGGCGAAAACCACACACAGCACCACCCACAGAACAACCACCTCAGTCTCACCGCACAGCCTACAGATTGACCATCCCAAGCCACCCTTCACGCTCGAGTGACGGAGTCTCCACAAGCCCTCTATGGGCCAGGCGCAAACAAGGATTTGGTCTTTGAGTCAATAAGTTGGAAGATTCACCTTGCACCTGTACCGATTGTACGTTCGAATGGGGGGGTATTCGTGGGCGGAAAGAATGGCTGACACATCAGCAAATAGGCGAAAATTCAAGCTGATACGACTCCTGGGAGTGGGTGGATTCGGTGAGGTCTACCTCGCGGACATGAGCACACCATCGGGCTTCACCAAAACGGTTGCTCTCAAACTCCTAAAGGACGACCTCCCCACCAACGATGACAACGCCGCACGAATGCACGACGAAGCCCGCATGCTTGGCTTGCTGCGCCACCGCTCCATCGTTCAGGCAGACGACCTGATCACGATCAGCGGACGCATCGCTGTTGTCATGGAATACATTCCTGGCTGCAACCTGAGCACCGTCCTCAGTCGAGCACGCTTCAAGCATGAAATACCACTCCGGGTGATCCTCCACGTGGTCGCAGAGATGGCCGATGCTCTGGTGGCAGCCTTCAGTCGACCGAGCACCGTCACAGGAAAACCGCTGAAGGTCCTACACCGAGACATCAAGCCCGCGAACGTACGCATTACACCCGACGGCGAAGTAAAAATTCTCGATTTTGGAATCGCCCGCGCGGAACAGATGGACCGGGCCGCTGAGACCCATGAAGTCGCTCTTGGGTCCTTGTACTATATGGCACCTGAAGTCCTCGATGGCCGAGGCGCATCCTTGGCTTCTGACATCTACGCGCTCGGGGTCACCTTCACTGAGTCCCTGATACGAGACCGCTTTGGGTTGGCGGGCGACACCAAAGAAGAGCACACCGAAAAGGTCACTCGGAAGCTCTCAAGCATCAGCTTTGAGGGGAATGAAGATCACCAAGAGGCGGTGGAGTCCCTCCTCTTCAGCATGCTGAACTTCGATCCCGACCAGCGGGCAGAAGGGCAAGAAATTGTCGCACGGGCCCAGACTCTGGTGGCCAACCTCAGCGGACCTACGATGGTTCAGTGGGCGAGAGAAATGCTCGTGGACATCCCCCAAGGCGACAGTGGCGACATCGGAGAGGCGGACCTAACGGGCACCAATTTATTCGAGGATGCCCCACATCCAGATGGAATCTCAACCAATCCGGGAGACCTCTTTGATGAGCCCACCCTGGGGCTATCGCTCAGCGGCGAGCCAACCGCCGTACGCAGGCGTCGCACACCAAACCTCCCCACCAACAGAACGCTCGTCCTCCTCGCAGTCTTGGTATTGACCCTATTGGGCGGAGGCACATGGTACGCGTTGTATTCCAACAACTCGGCCGTTGATAGGGCTGTGGCGCAGACCACGGCCCGCCTCCAAGCCCAGCAGCTGGCAAGGGAACGAACGCAAGCCACTCAAGATGCCAAGGCCGCCAAAGATGCCAAGGCCACTCAAGATGCCAAGGCCGCCAAAGATGCCAAGGCCGCCAAAGATGCCAAGGCCGCCAAAGATGCCAGGGCCACCCAAGATACCAAGGCCGCCCCCTCGACTGCGCGGCAATCCAAAAAAGCTGGACCGCCAGTGGATATC
>CAWVVG010000262.1:0-5328 GCA_963932775.1 uncultured bacterium | reverse complement strand
TCGGTGCTGACATCAAGGAATCCACGGGCCTCGTAGGCGGACACAATTGCTTGATCGAGTTCCAGAACACGGGCCGCCCGCAACGGGCGATTTAAGTGGTCCTCCTCCCAACGCTGAACCAAGTCGTCGCCGACTCCGTTGCCACCCAGGACGGAGAGCCCCACCAACTGAATCTGGGGGCCCGGGTCAATCAAAACCTGAATCCGAACTGGAATTCCAAAGCGGAAGGGAAGGTCCACCAAACCGGGGCCACCTCTTTGTTCTTCCAGCGATACCGAGGCGTCCAAATACCCAACCGAGACCAAGTGCTTCTGAATCGCGCGTTTGGCCCTCGCAATGCCATCGTCTGAAACAATTTGGTCCGCCAAGCTGCCATCCGTTGCCGTGCGAATGATGTCCACCCCTTCCTGTTCAGAGAGGGGTGCACTTTCCGGCCAGCTCACCCCACGCAGCCAATGTCGGGGGCCAGGCTTGCCCTTTACGCGGAGGCGGGTGTCACTGTGGTCATCTGATACCAACACCACAGATACCTCCGCCTGCCGGAATCCCTGGTCGGCGTACCAGTCCCGAAGTCTCCCCGCTGCATCCTCCAAAAGGTTGTCGGTAATGGAATCCCCTGCGCGGAGCCCCATCGTGTCACGCAACAGCCGTTCGTTGGGGAGTCCTTTACCGCTGGCCTCAATGGTCAACCGTGGACCTGCGGAGACCAGGATACTGACTCCCAAGTCGTTCGCTACACTTCGGTCCTGCACGAATAAGCTCACCCGGACCCGGCTCCACCCCATATTCTGGAGGCGCTCAACCAAGGCGAGGCGCGCAGTCTCGCCGTTGGCCATATCGAAACGAACCCCTTCATGGAGGCCCTCAACACGCAGCCAGCGTTTCAAGACGGCCCGACTGACTGGAAGTTTTCCACCAAACCGCATCGACCCGACCCGCTCGGGTTCTCCCAGTTCGACGTGAAGATTAAGCCGAGCATCACCCTCCATCAGACTGACCTGAATGTCTGCTTTGGCCGACGTCCACCCTGCCCGAGCAAGCTGCTCCTGAATGCGCGCCTCGGTCGCCTCAGCCGCGTCATTCCCGTACCAAGCATCTCCCAAATCGAGGTCCAGCCCCGACTCAGTCACTTCGCGGGCCCTCCCCCTCACACCCGTGATCTTGAGGGTCCGTAGCTTCGGGGCCGAAATTACCTGGTAGATCACCCGTACGCCGGACATCGGATTTCCCTCGGAGTCGGTCAATACCCATGGTTCAACCACGGCGTCGACCGAGGAAAATCCCCCCGCAGCGACGAGCAAAGCCACATCCGCCCGGATGCTGCCCAGGTCCAGCGGCTCTCCCGCTTGGGTGCGCAATAGCGGCTCCAGGTTGTCCGACGGAAGGCCCCCCATGGTCGCCTCAAGGGCCACCTGCGCCACAGGCTGTCCCACATACCAAGGGATGCCCCCTGCGAGGGCTCCCTGCATGAGCGCAGACCACAGGAAAATGATCAGTCCAGTTCCCATCGAACCTTCATTTCAAGACCGTAAGCGCCACCCACATCAAGGAACCGTCCCACCTGCTCGCTGCCCCAATAGGTGCGCGCATACAATGTCCGTGCAAGCCGCTGTTCAAAACCCAGGTAGGTGTCGTTGGCGCGACTAATATTTTGCTCCAAAATCATCAAGCTTCCAGGCAGGCCCACATCGGTCAATTCGTTCTCGTAGAGCAGCCGCAGCTCAGATGTAACCAGGCCAGAACCCCGTTCACTCACGCCGCTGACCAGATCAAGCCGCTCCGGTCGAAGCGGATCCACAATCCGAAACAGGGCACCTCGCTCACCGTCGTCACGACCCGTGAATAGCACCGAAGATGCCAACAAGTCCCCGCCCTCTACCGCCAGAGCCCCAGCCAACCCGCCGTACCGTTCCAGTTCTGCTCGGGTCATTCCAAAGAGCAGGAGTGCATTCACATCGGCCTGAGGAAGGTTCGGTTCCGAGCGAGTCTCAGCCCGCCAATCCTCAAAGGTACCGCTGACCCGGTAGGTCACGGCGTATTCGTCCTCACGTGAACGAACGGTGGTGTTGAGAAGCAAGTCGAGCTCCGGGTCGAATGCGTACGGATCAACAAAGTGAATCTCAGCCCGAGCCACTTCGAATTCTCGTTCTTTCAGGTGCATTCTGCCGCCTGACTTGGCCACCACACTGCCCACCAGGCCCGGCTGGTTGGTATCACCAACCACCCTCATTTCACCGCCAGCAATGAGGTCTCCGACATTGTTCTGAACCCGAATTGTGTCGTCAGACTTCAACGAAATGTCCATAGAAAATGCGGCAGGCCCATCGCCGATTACCGCGTCCGAACCCAGATCATCGGAGAACTCAAGCATCCACTCTTCCCAGGTGATTCTCTCCGAGAAAACCATCTCTGCTACGTCGATAGAACCGGAGAGCAGAGCATCATCAGCCGGACCGTCAAAGGTCATGATGGCATCGCCCTTCACTGGAGGAAGTTCCTCAATGAACTGGACCCGCCCACCCTTGAGTTCAGCTTGAATTTCGTACTGCTCGGGGCGCCAATTGGTAGCCTTATAGCCACCCCTGAGGGTCAGTGCCCCACCACCAATCGTTCCGTGGATCCCATCATGTCTAGCCAACGCTGCCAGGTTGTCAGAGAGCAACGGCACACGCTCCAACCAGTCCTTGTCTCGAGCTTTGTAGTCAAGCCGCCGGAAATAAGTGGAGTCCGGAAATACATCCACCACGCCGGTGAGCCCCTCCACTGGATGAGGGAACCAGTCCCCTTGAACAGTCACACCAAGCAATGCAGCTTTGACGTGCCACTCGGGCTTTCTGATGGTTCCCCCCACACCAATGTCCAGTCCGACAGGCCCATCCGCACGAGTCAGACCATCCACCACCATCCGAGCCAGGTCCGCGTCCGCAACTCCCCCTCCATTCCCCGAGAGGACTCCATCCTTGTCGGAGCTCAGGTCCCAAGAGATGTCGGTGCCCGGTCCTTGCATCCGAAAACCTGAAAGCTGCATGGACCGGCCGGTCGACGCGAAATCCCAGGGGCCGATACTGTGCAAGGTGTGACGGTCCCAGCCGACTTGAAGCGCCCGTCCCCTCCCCACCACATCCACTACAGGCCCATCGGAAGACGGAAATCCTGTGAACTGCGCCGTTCCGGTCAGGTTCGCCTTGACCGGTGTTCCGTCCGCCGCGACCGGGTACACCGTGTGCAACGGGAAAGCCTGAAGATCGGCGTCGATCTCAAACAAGACCTCCGGATTATCGGGCACAAGGCCAGTGAACGTCAGCCCCGTTCCGACCACCGTTCCCTTCAAGTCAATTCCGTCCTCGCCGTGCTCAAAATGAATGGTAGAACTTGGAACCTCGTGTCCCGAAAAGACTGTGTTCCTCAGAGCAATCCGTCCAGCAGGCTCGGGGTCTATCAGGCTGCCCTGAATTACCACATCGAGAGACAAGGACCCATCCACGGGCATCTTGTTCCGTTCCAGTGCGTTCAAGCGGGCGAGTCGAAACCCAGTACCGGTGACTGCCAGATTGGAGGTCCAATCTCGTTCCACCGACCCCCGCACCAAGAGGCCTTCCTCACCGTTCCATCGGTCCAGGCTCAACTGGCCGACCCGCATGGTTCCGGCGTCCAGCCAGCCGCTCAATGAGCCCGCTGGAAAGGATTCGCCGAGCACATCCACATCCCGAAACTCCAGGGCTACCTCGCCATCGGGCTTGGAGGGGTCTCCGGTCATGGTGAACATGCCAGCCACCTTTCCATTTAACCAATCCAGGCTCGATCCACCCACGCCAACCAGGTCACCAATACGACCCTCGAGTATCTCTACGCTGACCTCGATCTGTGGGTCCTTAGAGACCACGATTTCGGCCTGACCTCTTGCCTTTGATGCGCCAAGACTGGCCGTAAATCGAGGAAACTCCAGGGTCTTAAGGTCTTTGCTCTTGACCTCGATAGTGGCCACATCAGCCAAGCGCAACCCGACCAACTCAAACCCTCGGAGCGACCCATTCGCGGAGAGTTGGAGCCCATTGTATGGGCCTGCAAGCACGCCTGACACCGGCCCACGCCCATAAAGCCCCAGGTCGTTGAGCGGACGAATGGTTCTCAAGTCCAGGGGGTCAAACTTAAACCTCAGGTCCAAGGGGCCCTTTGTAGTCGTGCCGATGAAGGCGTCAAAGGAGCCCGAGGTCCGGCCCGCAGTGAATTGCCGAGCATCCACCCATGCGCCATCCTTGCTAATGTCGACGGCCCCCTCAAGACTGAGTGCCGGAATGGCCAGTACAGTCTTGGTCTGAGGGTCTTCCGGTGGGCCCGATCCCGCATCCAGATCCGACATGTCCAGAGCAAAGCTTCCGGCCAACCGCAATGGATTCACCACGCCAGCCAACACAAACTCGCCATCCCCCTGGAAGGTTGTCCACGCATTCCTGTGGCCGCCAACTTGGCGCAACGCCTTTCGGAAGTCCATGTCCACCAGCGTGCCATTGACCTGAATGGCTTGTGACACCAGGTCCACCTGCACCTGCAACTCAAGTTCGCCATCACCCAAATCAAGAACCGCGTCTCGAAGATCTAGCCGGCGCCGCTCCCAGGAAACATCGGCCACCATCCGCTCAAGCTTCACCACCCGTGGCTTTTCAGGGCGCCGGACGTCTTTGTATTCAAAGTCCCGAACCCATGCCTTGCCATCCGCCTTCGGCTCTCGAACCGTGCCCGACAGGGCCACAGTAATGCCAGCCAATCCATCAAAATTTTCCCCTTCTTGCGCCAGGACATTGAACAGCGACAACGTCACACCTGCGGTCAGGTCACCCTTCAGTTCGCCGCCAAAAGTCGCATCGATACTGCCACTTACTTCGACATGTTCCGATTCGATCTCGAACTGGGGTACCACAACCCCGTTTGGCGACAGACGCACCCGCTGGGCCGAGACCGTGCGAGCCACCTCGTCTAAGTCCCCTGCCCGCAAGCGCGCAGTCTGTACCGTGATGTCGACCTCGTCTCCGGCGATCGTCTCAGCCTCCAGGCCCTCAAGAAGAATACTCCCGACCGGCGTGTCCAGGTCCAGTCTTGCATTGGCCAAATGAATCCGATTCCAGGGCAGCTCGGTTCGACCGGTTGAGATTCGTGCATTCCGGAATTCGCGGAGACCATCTTCATCGATATGAAGACTCACAACAGGCCGTTCGACTTCCAACGTCCGAATCCATCCTCCGCCCCAAGGAAATCCCACGCGCGCGGAAATCGCACCGACGGTAACGATCGGATCAGCATGGCCCGAATCATCCACATGACTGATTATCA
>CAWVVG010000261.1:0-5335 GCA_963932775.1 uncultured bacterium | reverse complement strand
TGTTGTTCGTCTACCCGGATGAGGCGGTGCGGAGCTTCTGGATGAAGAACACCCCTCTCCCCCTGTCGATAGCGTACATCTCTCAAGCCGGTCAAATCGTTCACATCGCTGAGATGACACCGCTCAGTGAAGAGCCGGTCCCCTCCGTGCACCCAACCACGTATGCCCTGGAGATGGAGGCGGGTTGGTTCAGAGCCCATGGCGTGAAGGTGGGGCAGACCATCGCTGGCCTTCCCAAGCCATCGGGTCGATGAAACTTCAGACCACCCTGGCCGGATGTCTACAGGTGGAGGGTGTCGCCCTTCACTGCGGTGAACGCACGCGAGTCACCCTGCACCCAGCGCCGCCGAGAACCGGTTTTATATTCGTCAGCTCGGGTGTGGAAATTCCGGCGAGAGTCGCCCATGTGGTGGACACGCAGCTCGCGACGACTGTGGGTCGGGATGGGGCAACGGTTCGGACCGTGGAGCATCTACTGGCCACACTTCGTGGGCTGGGCGTGGACAATGTCCGTGTGGAGGTTGAAGGTTCAGAGATTCCGATATTGGATGGATGCGGGGCGAGCTGGGTGGCCCAGATTCAGTCGGTGGGCATCGAGGTCCAGGATGAGCCGCAGACGGTGTTCAAGGTGCGCTCTGCAGTGGAAGTGCGCGATGGTGAACGGTTCGCCCGTCTCGAGCCGGCGGTGGGGTGTCAGTTGGACGTGACGGTCGACTTTGACCACCCATCGGTGGGTCGCCAACACCTGGCTATGTCCATGAATTCGGTTCGATTCTGCGAGGAGATTGCCTGGGCGCGAACCTTTGGGTTTGAGCGCCAAGTGGCTGCAATGCAAGAAATGGGGCTCGTGCAGGGTGGCAGCTTGGAGAATGCCTTGGTGTTTGGTGACCAAGGGCCGCTCAATCCAGAAGGCCTGAGAAGTCCCGACGAACCGGTTCGGCACAAACTATTCGACGCGCTCGGAGACCTGGCTTTGTTGGGGCATTGCTTAGAAGGGCGGCTGGTGGCGGAAATGCCGGGACATGGGCTCATCGTATCCTTACTAAAGGCGGTCATGGATCGGCCGGAATCTTGGCGGATTCAGAACCGCTCGACTTGACACAGCCGACCAGAAGGGGCACTCTGAGGGACCTTCATTTGGACGGAAACAATGTACTGGCGCCCATCCCCACGACCGACACCAAAGCCTCAAGACCCTCGATAGCGGGTGAAGCTTCGGTACTCTTGACGCCCTCTGAATAGGGGGGCGTATGGGTGCACTATGTCTCTTCGCGATGCCGAGGCCGTCGATGGCCAACCATTGCCCGAGCTGATTGGCCCGGCACCTTACGCTGGGGAGCAACTCAAGGCGTGGGCGGATCGGAAATTCCTGATGCCTCCAGGGCACCCGGATCTCCCGGCTTTGCACGATGGCGCCGAGGCAAATGATCCCTCCACAGACAACTTAGTGGGGATGCGTCGTTGGTGGTTTGAGCATCCGGATTGGATGGACTTCTTGACGCCGGATCATCCGGGCCATGAGGACAAATTGTTAGAGCGTGATCTGTACTTGGACCACTGGGCTGAGCACATTCCACCGGGATGTCGGGTCCTGGATTTGGGGGGCGGCATTGGCCGTTTTACCCAGTGGTGTATGGATCGCGGATGCAGTGTTGAGCTGGTGGACCCAGACTTGCGAAGCCTCTGGATGGCCGTGCGTCATGCTGCGGGACGACCGGGACGCCTGGATGTTCACTGGAGCACAGGAGATCGGGTTCCAGACATAGAGCCGGTCGATGTGGTGATTGCCTCAGAAGTGCTCTGCTATGTGGCCCAACCGGTCAAGGTCTTGAAGGCTGCGACCTCGTGTCTCAAGCCCGGTGGTGTGGTCCTTGCGAGCGTAGAGGCTCGCTACGGCTGGGCAATGGGGCCAGATGTATGTGAGGGCAGCCTGGGTGCGCTGTTTGGGGATGGCGTTGTACACGTCGAGGGCGACCGATGGGTTCAGACGTTTTCGGAAGACGAGCTGAGGGCTCTATTGTCGGACCTCGAGATTCTGCTTCTTGAGCCGAGTCATTATGTTCTCAGCGGTCCGTTTGAGGCCGCTGCGGGCGATATTGATGTGGAGACCCTGCGCTACTTCGAGAACCGGCTCAAGAATGATCCCATTACTCGTCCCTTAAACCGCGCGTGGATGGCGGTGGCTCGGATGAAGGGGTAACTGAAGATATGCGCGTACTGCTGGTTCACCCTCCCCGTGGCTATTGGCCCTATGTCTCCGAAGGGGACAATTATTTGGTTCAACAGGCGCTTCCAGCGCTGGCTGCCGTCGCTCGGGAGCAGGGCCACGATGTACGGGCCATCGATTGTTTGCCCATCAAGATGGGTTGGCGAACGCTGCACGATGAGATCAAGGCCTTCAAGCCCCATGTGGTCGGCTGTGGTGAGAACCACGCCTTGTACACCAATGAGGCGCTCAAGTTTTTCGAGATGGTCCGGTCGGCAGCGCCCGAGGCCAAGACCATCGCTGGCGGTGGACACTTCAGCAATATGTCTCATCGGTACGCCAACCGGCCCGACATCGATGCAATCTGCATCGGCGAAGGAGAGGTCACTTTTGCTGAATTGCTCGATGCCTTTGCGACAAAAAACTCAGACTTGTCGAGCGTAGATGGGATTGCATATGGCGAGGGGGATCAAGTGATCACAACCACGCCCCGAAAGCTCGTCAAGGACCTCGATTCTCTTCCGCTTCCTGCCTACGATTTGTTGCCCATGCACCTGTATGGGCGGTCTCGGTACCTGTTCTCCCCTTCTGGAGCGACCCTGCACCATTCACGGGGGTGCACGAGCAAGTGCAGCTTCTGTGCATGGTGGACCACGATGGCGGACAGGAAAATCGACGAGAATGGAAAAACCATTCTCTCCCCACGGTGGCGGACCAAGTCGGTCGACCGGGTAATGGAAGAAATGGAGTTGCTGTACTACCGCTATGGCAAGCGAGGCTTTGTCTGGGTGGACGAGAGCTGGAACATCGACCCCCGCTTCAATGAGGAATTCTCGGACCGAATGATCGAGTCGGGCATGAAGACCAAGTGGATGACATTCATGCGGGCGGACTGTGTGGTTCGCGACGAAGAAAAAGGCATCCTTGAGAAGCAGGTGCGCGCGGGCATGCGCCACATTCTCATCGGCGTTGAGCGTGCTGAGGATGACTCGCTGAAGGGGCTCGACAAGCGCTTTTACACCGGTGGGGTGGCAGAACGAGCCATTCGGATCTTCAAGGAGAAATACCCAGAGGTCTTCATCCAGGCGACCTTCATCGTGGGCATCAAAGAGGAAAACCGGAAGACGCTGGAGCTTCAGGTGAAGATGGCCAAAGAGATCGACGTGGACTTTCCCGCCTTCCATCCCATTACGCCAGTACCGGGAACGCCCATCTTTGATGACGCCATTGCCAATGGCCACATCACCGAAGATGACTTCGATAATTTCGACTGGATGAGTCCAGTCCTCGACTCGGATTACTTAAATCGGGACGAGATCGCCCTCGAACTTCACCGGATGAACAAACAGTTCGTGAATCCAAAGTGGATGATCAAAGGATTGCTCAACAAAGAGTCCTACAAGCGCGACATGTACATCTGGTTCGCAATGGTGAGCGCGAAAATGGCCCTTGATGTGACCAAGAAACGTCTGAATCCTTTCAAGGTCGAGCACTACCAGCAGCTGGTCAAGCCACCCTGGTACAACCAGTAGACTCTGAGTGTCGGCGTGGTCTGAGGGTGTCGATACGGTGTGAGTGTGCATGACTTCTCCTGAGCGGGGGTCGCTGAGGTACACTCCGCGGGTGGAGGTCGTCATGATGCGTTTTGGAATGGTACTTATTCTCGGTTTGGGCTGTACTTCGGAAGACAAGCTCTCGGTACGCAATGCCATTCCTGTGGCGCTGATTACTTCTCACACCACGGTTGATGCGGTTCGAGAAGGTGATCGGCTCACAGTCATCGGCACGGTGTCCGACGATACTGATGCACCAAGCTCGCTCAGCGTGACCTGGTATTCAGGTGATGTTCCCGTCTGTGCGCCCAGTCCGCCACTCGACGACGGCATCACCATCTGTGAGGTGGAGGTTCCTGCCGGAGAGGAGCTCAAGATTCGTTTGGAGGTTCGCGACCCCAAGAACGCGCTTGGCGATGACACGGTCACCTTGCAGATCACAGAAAACCAAGCCCCAGAGGTTGTACTCTCTGCTCCCATCTCGGGGGATGTCTACGTGGTGGGTGAGCTCATCGAGTTTGTGGCTTTGGTTACCGATATAGAGGATGCATCTGAGGACTTGACTCTGTGGTTTGAGAGCAGCCTTGATGGCCGCATCGACCTCAGCGGGCCCCCTACATCCGATGGCGAGTTCGCAGGCAGCATCATTCTGACCGAGGGCAGCCACAACCTCGCACTGTGGGTTGAAGATACGGTCGGTCATACCAATTCGGACAGCGTGATCATCACGGTGGGCCCGGAAAACACAGGCCCGCTGTGCGAAATCACCCAACCTGAGGGCGGTACGGCGGTGGCACTCGGTGACTTGGTTGTTTTTGAAGCAACCGCCAGCGATGTGGATGTACCCAGTGACTGGCTCACAGCCAGCTGGCAGAGCGATAAGGACGACATTCTGGGTGATAGTGCACCATCTTCTGCGGGCGCAATTGCCTTTCCAGTCGACTCGCTGACTGCGAATACGCACATCATCACACTGACGGTGACCGATGATGTGGGCGCTACTTGTACGGACTTCATTCTGCTTACGGTCTCCACGCCGCCGGTAGTCACAGTGACAGCACCCCTCGATGGTGCCACAGCCAACGAAGGAGACCCCATCACGTTTGCGGCCACCGCGACGGATGAAGAAGACCCCGCGGCGTCTCTCACTGTGGACTGGGGCTCAAGTCTCGATGGCTCTCTCTCCTCGGGTCCCCCGGACTCGGCTGGAAACTCGACCTTCATCTCGAGTGCCCTGAGCGCGGGCTCCCACACGCTGAGCATCACTGTGACCGATACCGATGGCTTCTACGCCACAGCGGTTCAGGTGCTCACCGTTAATGGTGCGCCGTCTGCCCCCGTGGTTGCCATCAGTCCAGTGGACCCTCAGACGACAGATCCGCTCTCTGCGACCATCTCGTCGCCTTCCGTCGATTCAGATGGCGATTCTGTGAGCTACACCTATTCCTGGCTCACAGATGGGGTGGATGCAGCCGAGACCACCTCCGCTGTGGATGCAAGCGCCACAGCCAAGGGCGAGGTCTGGACCGTGGTGGTCACCCCCACCGATGGCAGCAGCATGGGTGATGCCGGTAGC
>CAWVVG010000260.1:0-5347 GCA_963932775.1 uncultured bacterium | reverse complement strand
GCTGGTGCGGACCCTTCGCTACGGCGGAGATCTCAGTCAGGTGCAGGGGCTTCGTTACCTCGCCGAGGATGGGACCGTGCTCGATACTGGGTTCCGGCCTTTGGTCCACAACCTCGATGATCTTCCCATGCCCGCCTACGACCTGATGCCACGCATCAGCCACCGAAAGGGTGCGAGCTTATTCCAGAACAGCTTCAACATCGAGAAGGGACGGGGGTGCATCGATACATGTAGTTTCTGTGCCATCTGGACCCAGATGGGCAGCTGGAAAGATGGCAAGCCTCGGCCACGCTATCGCGTCAAATCACCCGATCGGGTGGTGCGAGAGATGGAGGTGCTTCACCGCCAATACGGCTACGACAATTTCATGTTCGTGGATGGCACCTTCAACATCGACCCGGACTGGAACAACGAGTGGGCCGACAAGGTCATCGCGAAAGACTGGGATGACATCGCCTGGTACGGCTTCTTTCGGGCCGACTCATATGCCCGCGAGAACAAGATGGGCGTCTTTAAAAAGCTCGTCCAAACCGGACTTCATTGGTACCTCGTGGGTGTCGAGCGAGAGGATGCGGAAGACTATGAATTCCTGAGCAAGCACAACTACGACACCCACATGATGCGATCGATGTTCGAGTCCCTTCGGGTAGAACATCCCCAGGTGGTGCGCCATGCGACGTTCATTATCGGCCTGCCCGATGACACCCGAGAGAAGCTCAAGCGATTGTTCGATTACGCGGTAAGCCTGCGTCCTGACTTCATCGCCTTCCAGACCATTAGCCCAGAGCCCGGGACCCCTCTGTGGACCCAAGCCATCGCCGAGGGCTGGCTCGATAACAAGGGCGTGGACGAACTCAGGGACTTCTATTGGTGGCAACCGGTCATGAAGACCAACCACCTCTCCATGCAGGAGATGCTCGAGGTCGCCAACACAATGAATCGAGATGTATTCTCCAGCTATGTCCGCTGGGATACGATTCGATCTCTGATGAGCCCCTCCCGTGCTCGCCGAGGCTATTACCAATTTATGGTGGCCGTCGGCGCAAAGACCATGGCCCAGCACATGTACGATTCAGCCCGCGGAAAGACGTCTTTCTCTCACCTGAATGTGATCAAAGACATGGTCAAGCCCCAGTGGTACGACCTCTAAAACACCGTTGAACCGGCTGAGACGTCCCGGGTCTCACGAGTCGCTCCATTCACCGGCGTGATCCGCACCCAGTCTGCAACTTCATGGCCACCAAGACCCAGGTGGAGGGTGGGGCCGGAAGACGAGAATGTGGTGGTGGGCAGGTACCACCGTACCCGCTGCACTCCCGCAACCGACCACTCGACCGTAGCGCCGATATCCGCAGCACCCATGGCTGGAAATTCGACCGTGACTCCGGGTCCGCAGCCCCCACTGGAGCGATGCATACGAACCACCTGTTGCCGATCATCGTCCAGACCAGAGGTCGCCAAATCGGGGAGTCCATCGCCATCAAAATCGGCGGTGACCACCGCACGACTGTTCGTCCCAAAATCAAAGCCCAGACTCTCCGACGCCTCCTCGAAGTGTCCATCTTGATTCAACCAAAGCGCATCTCGCTGTGTCTGACTGTCATCGAGGCCTTCGACCGATGAGTCTGTGACCATATCAGACCAATCTCCGGGGACTCCCATCATGACAGGGCCGAAGGCGGTCGCGACCTCATCCGAGCCATCTTGATCCAGGTCTATAAATGTTGTTCCCCAGCTGGTCACTCGATCAGCGGACGGAACGACACCAGCACCAGAAGCCAGCGTACTGTCATAGAACGAACCCATGCCCAGGCCGAGCAGCAACTGGGGACTACCAAAATCACTCAGATACAGATCCACCAGGCCGTCATTGTTCGCATCCGAGGCCGTAGCACCCATACCGAACATGGCTTGGTCACAGCCACAATCTTCTGCCTCGGTGAAATGACCCGTGCCGTCGTTCATCATGAGCGCACTCGGCTCAATGAAGGCACCGAAGTCGTTCACCAAAAATAGATCGAGGTCGCCATCCACATCGACATCCATGGGAACCGCTTGGAAAGTGGCCGCATCGATGACCCCCACGGGTGGGCCCACCACAAAGGTCCCGCCCTCATTGATGTAGAAGCCGTTGGGATCCCCCCGCTGGGTGCGTGCTTCGAGCGCCACCACATCGGTCATCATCATGTCGATATGGCGACTGATAAACAGGTCCAAGTCACCATCGCCATCGGCATCAAATAAGGTTGCTCCCTGGCTCTCGGTGGATGAGGCTGGCAGTTCGACCGAACTAAAAATACCCTCTCCTTGGTTGATGTAGACAAGATCTGCGAAGCCCCTACTTCGGACAAGGACGATGTCTGGTCGTCCATCTTCGTTGATGTCTCCTGCAGCGAGGCCATTGCCAGGCGGAAGCTCAGAGTCATCAAAACGAACATCCAGACTGGCTGTGAGCACGCCATCCACATTCAAAAGCGCAAAAGTGGGCGACCCCGCACCCGCCGGCAACAGGTCCACGGCACCGTCTCCGTTGAGGTCCACTGCGGCCAGACCCCACCCGCAGGACCCAAGCACGGTTGCCGGGCCGTGAATTGGTTCTGGATGAAGATCGCTCCCCCTCCACTCACCGACCAGCTCCAAGGCTGGCTCTTCGCAGGTAATTTCAGGCGGTGGGGCCGTATCTTCGACTTCGGGGGCTGCGGTTTCTTCCGAGGGCGCTGCGGTTTCCTCCGAGGGGTCTGCTGGCAATCCAGCGACCTTCACAGCCTCACAACCCAATGCGAATACCACCAGCCAGAAAACGCTCATCCTTCCCCCCCCACAGCGACCCCTTCCAGACTCGACACGACATCTTCAGACAAGAATACATGAGCCCACCCGGCAAACATCAGCCCCGCACAGGCAATGGCCAGTAAATGAACCACCCGAACCGCTACGGTCAAGGCCCCTGCGGAGGCGACGGAGAGTCCTCCAGCACCCACCATGCTGCCCACAAAGGCGAGTTCATATGTACCCAGCCCGCCCGGCAAGAACACGCCAACCAAGATGGCCAGACTCCCTGTACCTTGGGCCAGGAATAAGCCCGGCCAAGCGGACCTCAGATCCAAGGCAAGACACAAACAAATCAGTGTCCCCATCTGCACAAGCTGAATGACAAGACTCCATCCAAACACGCGGGCCCAGGTCCTTCCGTCCGCTTGTCCCACTTGGGCAAGTGACCGGGCAAACAGTCGAACAGACCCAAAGACACGGCCAATCAGACCCGGCCGGTCCGACCAAGCGACCAAGCGTTCCCCCAGATGGACCAAGCCCTTCGGCTGCATCGAGAGCACCCCAAGAACCATCCCTCCAAGCATCAGCAAGACCGCGCCCGCAAGCAGGACTGCGCCCACCGAGCCCTGTACTTCGACGAACGGAAGCGCAAGCGCTCCGATAACTGCGGCGGCCGCCAACCCAACAAATCGTGCGTGAACCGTGGTCGCAAAGCCCACGCTCAAGGCAAGACCGTACCGTTTCTTCAGGGCGGCGACCGCAGCCACCTCTCCCACCGGACCCGGCAACAACAGTGAAAAAACACTGCTCGCGAAGAACAAAGACCCAACCTCAAATCCACCCACCTCCAGAGACTCGCTCCGGGGCAACATGGCCAAAAATCGATGCCCAACCAATAAATTTCCAAAGACAAAGACTCCGACAGCAGCAGCCAACCACAGGGGCCGAATCGCAGCCAATGCTGGCCAGGGGTCCACATCGGTAAACATTCGAATGGCGCCCACACCCACAGCTATGGCCACACAGATACCTACGGTAGTCGCACCTGCGACTTGGACCAGCACCCGGCGCCGGGACATTTGTTCGAAGGTGGAACTCACGATGCCTCACGCAACTCAACCGGCACCCCAGATGCGGACAAAGCCCGAATCACTGCCGACACGATAAATTTTGGCATCCACGCCTTCTTCAACAGCACGATTTTTTCGATGGCATTCGATGCCACCAATGACTGACACAGGGCCACTGCCTCCCCCGCGGCCGGTGGCCCGTGGCCCTCAAAGTCGAGCACGATCTCGATGGGTCCTCCCCACTGTATGCTGAGCGTCTCCACCGCCTCAATCGCCGCTGCATTGTACTCAGCACTTGGCGAAGTCATCGCAACGATGCGCAGCTGACGGGCACCGTCGCGAAAGCCGCGGTCTGGGCCCAGCCGAAACACAAGCCCACGTTCAGCTTCTTTGTCGACCCACTCAAGCCCCTTGGGGCTCTTTGCGTCAGGGGTTGAGGCGAGGTTGGACATGCCCCATAGGGTAGCAGGCATTAACCCCGAAGGCGTCTCAGCATTCGTGAAAACAGCTGCCCATACGCACCCTCACCGAACCGGCGACTGGCCACTAAGGCTGTCGACATGGGTGCCAGCTTGAAGCCATCCCATCCAACCGAGAGGTCGAGGCCCTTCAACCGGGTGTCCATTTCAGCCTGACCGTTGACCGCCTCAAAGGGCATGTCACCTGCGCAGAACATCCGACACACAAAGCGTCCAAGCACCTGGGTGATGGTGTTGTGCATCAACATATAGGATTGATCCACGCTCCCATTGTGCCACGCGGCTCGGCTCCACTCGAACAAGAATTGGGATGCTGGGGGCTTCTTTACATCCGGATCGATGATGAACACGATCGGAGCACCCCAGTGCTCGGAGAGCTCATGGAAGGCCTCCACCGCTGGAGTAAGATAATCGAGATCAGGGGAGTGCTTCGCAGCCAAGCGTACCACCCGCTCGCCGGCACGCTCTCGATAGTAAATGTCCTTTGAGCCTATGCGAAACAGCGGCCCTTCAATCGCATCTTTATCGATCCATTCAAGTGTATATTTTCCCATGACGTCCCCCGTTTAGACCCCTAACCGGGACGGTCAGACTATCCACCGACAAGGAGCGCTTGTATCGCTACCAATTCGGTTGAGAGATTCGCCGTACCACAGCGTTTCCTTTGTCGGCAAACACCAGGTCTCCGTCGGCCTCGTAAGCCACATCCATCGGGCCATTGAGGCTGGCACCCTCGGAAGCCTCCATGTCACCGTCGTAGCCAGTGGCTCCACGACCCGCGACGGTATCGATGGTGCCATCGGGAAAGACCGCGCGCAGGGCATCGTTTCCGGTGTCCGCGATAATCATGCGCCCGGCGGCATTGAAGGCAAAACCATACGGCTCCGCCAGTTGAGCGGATACAGCCTCATATTGGTCGCCCATGTAGCCGCGAATGTCGGTCGCTCCGACAACATTGGTCAACTCTCCCGTGTCCAAATCGACCGATACAATGCGATGACGAGCAGAGTCAGCGATGTACAGAGT
>CAWVVG010000259.1:0-5348 GCA_963932775.1 uncultured bacterium | reverse complement strand
GGGGCGGGGGTGGCGGCGGTGGTGGTGGTGGCGGTGGCACTTCTTTCTTACAAGCCGTCTGCGTCATCACTGTGACCGCGCCGACCGAAAGAGCCATCGCAAGAGCCATTGCTTTGCTTTTATTCACGGGTCTTACTCCAGTTTGGTTGTCCTGCTTATTTACTGCTGACCGACATGACAACGTTCTACATCGGATTTTCATTCCGAAAAACAGCCCTGCCGCTCCAGCCCCACTGGATATAGGGTTCTGTCACAAGGGTGAGCCGTGAATCCTCCCATCACAATTCTGGACCACTGGAACATTAAATCCGAGGTTAAACCATCGTCTGAGGCGGGTTTAATCAACGATACCTTCGTGGTGGGTTCACCTCCTGAAGGGATATTGCAGCGAGTGAATCCGATCTTTGGACCCGATGTACACTTGGACATCGAGGCCATCACCGCACACCTTGCCTCCAAAGGCATCCCCACTCCCCGGTTAGTGCGAACATCGAAGGGCAAACTATGTGTGCCCACCACCGATGGTGCGTGGCGTCTTCTAAGTTTTGTACCAGGCACCACCATCCACACCATCTCGAATGCAAGCCAAGCGGAGAGTGCTGCCAAGATTGTTGGACAATTCCATCGGGCAACCGAGGACTTGGACCATCGCTTCCACTTTATCCGCCCCGGTGCACACGACACCCACAAGCACATGGCAAGCCTGACCGAGGCGCTCGATGAAGCCAGCGGACATGCACTGGAAGGACCCAGCACCGCCATTGGAACCGAAGTGTTGAACCGTTGGGCCACCTGGGAGGGGGAACTCGACCTCCCTCTCCGCATCAGCCACGGCGATCTAAAAATCTCCAACGTACGGTTTGCAGCAGACCAAATGACGGCCCTGTGCCTACTGGACCTCGACACGCTGAGCCATCAGTCCATCGCCGTAGAGATGGGTGATGCTTGGCGAAGTTGGTGCAACCCGGCCGGTGAAGACAAGCCCGACGAGGTCCGGTTCGATCTCAGCATATTTCAAGCGAGCGCAGCATCCTGGTTGACTCATGGACCTGCTATCAGCCCAGATGAGCGGGACAATCTTGTGGGCGGGATAGAGCGCATTTGCCTCGAGCTCGCAGCTCGGTTTTGTGCCGACTCCATCCGGCAAACGTACTTTAAAGAAGACAAATCCCGGTTTCCAAAATCCGGAACTCACAACCTTCAACGGGCCAAAGGCCAGCTCGCGCTCGCGCAATCAGTGCGTTCCCAACGCTCTCTCGCTGAGGAGTTTGTGCGGTCGCGTTAAGGGGGTCATATGTCTGTAAAACGCCCCGCCGGATCTGCCGGAACCTACTTCGAAACTCTCGGTGTCACCGCCGAAGTTCTACACAGCGTCATGACCGAGGCCTTGAGCCGCGGTGGGGACAACTGTGACCTTTATTTCGAACACTCGAGTTCCACATCGATCCTCCTGACGGATGGCAAGGTCAACCAGGCCTCCACCCATGTCAGCCTGGGAATGGGTGTGCGGGTCCGAGCCGGCGACCAAGTGGGCTACGCCTATTCGGAACACTTGGATGCCAACGCTCTCCGAAACGCGGCACGAACTGCGGCTGGAATCGCCCAGAGTGCCGCGCCCCAAAAGGTCGCTGCACCGGTAGCGATACCACTCCCAAACCACTACCCAGTGGCTCACTCTTGGGATGATGTGAACATCGGAGAACGGGTCAAGATGGTCCGAGACTGGGAGCAGGCCGCGTTCGCGAGAGATGAACGGGTTCAGCGAGTCGAAGTGTCCCTGTCCGATGCGGCCAAGGTCGTCATGATCGTACGGCCCGACGGAAGACTGGTCGAAGACTGGCGCCCCATGACCCAAGCCAGCATTCGCTGCACAGTAGAAGGGCCTGGGCCCGACGGCGCGGTCATTCGAGAGTCCAGTGGGTTCAACATCGCAGGACGTGCCGGCCTGGAGTACTTCAACGAGCATCGGGTCGAGCTGCTCATCTCCGAAGCCGTGGACCGCACTACCTTCCTATTGGGTGCCATCAGCCCCAAGCCTGGCGAGATGCCCGTTGTGTTGGCCGCCGGTCCAAGCGCCATCCTTCTCCACGAAGCAATCGGGCATGGAATGGAGGCCGACTTCAACCGAAAGCGCATCAGTATCTATGCGGACAAGATGGACAAGGTCATCGCCAATGAGCGGGTAACCATCGTCGATGATGGCACCCTTCTCGGTGCCCGTGGCTCGATCAACGTCGATGATGAAGGCAACCACACCGAGCGAACCGTGCTCGTCGAAAATGGCGTCCTTCGCTCGTATATGCACGATGAACTGTCAGCCAATCACTATGGCCTCAAGCCAACAGGATCGGGACGACGCCAGAGCTTCAGGCATGCCCCGATGCCCCGCATGCGGAGCACCATCATGGAGCCTGGACCCCATGACCCTGCAGAAATCATAGAGAGTGTCGAAAATGGCATCTACTGCGTGACCTTCTCAAACGGAGCCGTTCACATTGGTGGCGGTGACTTCAGCTTCTATATGAAGACTGGCTTTCTCATCGAGAACGGTAAGCTCGGTGCTCCCATTAAAGATGTGAACATCATCGGTAACGGGCCAGAGGCGCTCTCAAGAATCGACATGGTCGGCAATGATCTGGCCGTAGATGAAGGCGGATGGACCTGCGGAAAGGATGGACAGTCCGTACCGGTCAGCCAAGGAATGCCGACCGTCCGGGTCTCCAGCCTGGTTGTTGGAGGTGAACAATGATCGACGGACTCCGAGACACCGCCGAAATGATGGTGGGGATCGCTCAGAAGCTTGGTGCGTCCGAAGCCACAGCGTGGACCAGTGAAGGCACCTGGACCGACGTCAAGCAGCGAGACGGAAACATTGAGAAGTGGCAAGACTCCCAATCAAAATCTGGCTCAATTGCCTTGTTTGTGGACGAACGCTTCTCGGTTCACAGCACCAACGACCTTCGAAAAGATGCGCTGGAGCAGTTCCTCTCCCGAGCCATCGATGCCACTCGCCACCTGGAGCCGGACCCCCTCCGAAGCCTCCCAGACCCATCCATGATGGGCAGTGGTGATGGCTCAGGACTGGACCTAATCGACGCATCCTCTACCAAGATCGACCATCGAACATGGGTAGACACGGTTCAGCGCGCGACCACAGCAGCCATTCCGAAAAATCTCCGCAGCGCGGAAGGCTTCGTCTGGAGCGGCTCGTCGTCCAGCATGATGGTGACATCCAATGGCTTTGAGGGACACCACTCCACCACCGAGTTCGGCCATGGGGCCGAGGTGAGCATGGAGGACGTCGATGGAAAGCTGCCCGAGGCCTACGACTACACCGTCGCCCGGCATCACTGTGACCTCATGAGCATCGAGGACTTGGCCGCACAAGTGGCCGAACGTGGAGCCCGGCAACTTGGCAGCAAGGCCGTCGCCAGTAAGCGCGGCGCCATGTTGGTTGAGAACCGTGTGGCCAGTCGAATCCTGGGGACACTGATCGGACCAATGGGTGGTTCGTCCATCTACGAACAACGCAGCTGCCTCGCCGATAAGCTGGGCAAACAGATTGCCTCCAGCGCATTCAACCTGTTCGATGACCCCCACATCAGCCGGGGGATGGGTTCCGGCACCTACGACGGCGATGGCAGGCCAACCTCCAAGCGTACCTTGGTTCAAGATGGCCAACTGACCCAGTGGTTGATCAACGTTTACTATGGCCGAAAGCTAGAGAGAGACCCCACCTCGGGAGGCACCTCAAACCTTGTGGTGCCGGTCGGTTCACGTTCTACCGACCAGATTCTGTCCAGCCTTGACTGGGGAATTCATGTCGACGGTTTCCTCGGCGGCAATTCCAACCCCGCAACCGGACGGTACTCCTTCGGTATCCGAGGCACTCTATATGAGAACGGAAAGGCCCTCGGGTCCGTGTCCGAGATGAACATCTCAGGCTCGATCTTCGACCTCTTGGGCGGATTCGTCGAAGCGGCGGACGACCCTTGGATGAACGGTTCATGCCGCAGCCCGAGTTTACTGTTTGATGCTGTTCAGTTCTCAGGTCAGTAGCGCGCTCCTGCTCTGGGTTGGACTGGCCCTGGCGGAGGACACCGGTGATCCCGAGGGTCCCCCAACGCCGTCAGAAACCATCACAATCTATGGAGAGGCTCGGATTGCCCGTCAACGTGGCGAAATGATCCGAACCCTCAAGCACCTTGGATATCGAGAAACGAAGCGGAAAAATGGCCGAACAACCCTCCGACCTCGCATCCCGTACCGGCCCACAGTGGTGCTCGATGACGATGCCTGGATGCAAATTAAGCGATCGCCCATCCGCATAGACCCTCCCGGCTCAACGAACTGGCGATACCTGTGGTGTTTGCCACCATTCACAATCACTGCAGCCTGCATTCAGGTGGGTGGCCAGGTGATCGGTAAACGAAAGCTGGCCCACCACAAGGAGGACATCGTCCGAGCCACTCGGTACGAAATGAAAGAGTGGCAGCAGGCGGTGGTTGCCCACGCCATGGACCAGCGCCTGAATACCGAACTCCCCGACTTGCTCGACTCCATCTGGCACACAGGGCACTCCAGCGACACCGACGGCGCCTTCCTTGAGACGCCCGCGCAGCGCAGAGAAGCGATTTTCAACTTCTGGGCCAACCGGTCTTGTGTTCCTGAAGGAACAAGTGTCCGTGAACTTGTAGCAACGTATATTGAAAGAGAGATTCAAACGAGCCAATTCCCCGCCCCATCAGAAGAGCTCCAAAACGCCAACGATGCCCAGCGTTGCGACAAAGCTCAGCCCCTCCACGTCCCCTGATCCCATTTGTCCGACAAAGCTCAGCTGCTACACGCCCCTTGATCCCATTTGACTGTCCATAGGGCTGGGGATAGACGCCCGACATATTCGGAACGCACACATTGAGTGGAGCGGCCGTAAGGCCCTTCGCTCTTTTTTTTGGTCAAAAATTTATGGACGCAAATATTCGCATCGACATTCGAGATCTAATTCGCACAGCCGTGGAACCCACGATTGAAGCGGAAGGATTTCGTCTGATCGCAGTTCAGATAAGCGGTGACGCCACTGGCGACATCGTGCGTCTATTCTGCGATGGCGATGATTTTGGCATCGATGATTGCGCCAAGATCAGCCGGGCCTTGTCGCCCGTATTCGATGTGGAAGATCCCATGACGGGCCCATACCGTCTGGAGGTTTCGAGCCCAGGCATCGAGCGCCCCATCCAGACCCCCGCCGACTTCATGCGATTCATTGGATTTCGCGCCAAGCTTCGCCTCGCACCTGGTGCCGAGCGCCGCCGTTTCGTCGGCACCCTCAAGGGTATGGACGAAGGCAA
>CAWVVG010000258.1:0-5360 GCA_963932775.1 uncultured bacterium | reverse complement strand
AAGCCCGCTACGTGCAGCTTGAGGACATCGTCGCTTGCTTTGACGGCTACCAGCATGAGGCAAAAGCCGCATCAATTCTGGAGGGGTTGAACATTCCTACCGAGAAGCACCGGCAACCCTTGAGCACACTGAGTGGCGGCTACAAGCTTCGGGTTTTGCTCGGCAAGGCGCTGGCTTCCGACCCGGACATTCTGTTCTTAGATGAGCCCAACAACCACCTGGACATTCTCTCGATCGCATGGCTGGAAGATTTCCTGCGAAAGTTCAAGGGGCTGTCGGTTGTGGTGTCTCACGATCACAGATTTTTGGATGGATGTTGCAGTCACATCGTCGATGTAGATTATCAGCGGGCCACCCTGTTTCCGGGCAACTACACAAAGTTCACTGAGCTCAAGACCGAAGATAGGGCGCGAAAAGAAGCGGACATCAAGAAGCGGAAGAAGGAAATCGCCGAACTGGATGCCTTTGTGACTCGCTTCAAGGCCAAGGCCACAAAGGCCCGCCAAGCGAACAGTCGAGTCAAGCGAATGGAGAAGATGGTGATTGAGCCATTGCCGTCGTCGTCGCGGTGCTTCCCCAATTTCGTATTCAATCAGCGGCGGTCGAGCGGCCGTGAAGTGCTGACCGTGAAAGAGGTCAGCAAGACCTACGGTGAGGATGTCGTGCTGTTCGATGTGGGCTTCAAGGTGGAACGAGGCGATCGCCTCGCCATCATCGGTCCAAACGGCATCGGCAAATCCACACTGCTGAAGATCATCATGGAACGGGTCGACGCAGACATGGGAGAGGCGGAGTGGGGCTATGAGGCGACTCCTGGCTACTTCCCTCAGGACCATCATGAGGTCTTGAACGATCCGAAGGCCGATGTCACAAGCTTTCTGTGGGATGCACTTCCCGGTGAGGGAGTGGGCGGAATCTACGGCCGGCTGGCCGGTGTGTTGTTCGACAAAGATGACATGTCCAAGAAGCTCGACGTGCTCTCAGGTGGGGAGGCGGCTCGGCTGCTATTGGCCCGCCTCGGTGCGGAGGAGCCAACGGTTCTTGTGCTGGATGAGCCCACAAACCACTTGGACTTGGAAGGAATTCAGGCGCTGGCCGATGGGCTGGCTGCGTATGAAGGCACCATCTTGTTTGTGTCCCATGACCGGTGGTTTGTAGAGCGAGTAGCTACGCGAATTCTCGAGATCACGCCCGACGGTATCGAGGATTTCCCCGGAACCTATGCGGAATACTTGGCCAAGACGCAGGGTGAGGACCACCTCGACTTGAAGATGGTGGCAGAGAAGGAGCGCGAAATCCGGAGAGAGAAGAAACGGAACAAGCGCCGAATCAAAGAACGAGGCAAGAAGGGCCAAGGAGAGTGATCGACTCCTTGAGCGAAGGTTCAAGAGCCTAGAAGGATGCGCCCAAGCGAGTGCCTTGGTCGAAGGCCCGGCGTGCATCGAGTTCGGTCGCCTGATCGGCCCCACCGATGATGTGGGTTCGAGTGCCCCGATCCTTGAGGCCGGTTTCGAGGTCGCGGTTGGAGACCTGACCGGCACAAATGACTACGGTATCGACCTCCAATAAGCGCGCCTCACCATCGATGGTGATGTGAAGGCCGGCATCATCGATCTTGTCGTAGCTACACCGAGCGAGCATGGTCACGCCGCGATTCTTCAGGGCACTGCGGTGAATCCATCCGGTGGTCTTTCCCAGACCTGCGCCAAGCTTTCCGGGGCTTCGCTGACACAGAAAGACCTCTCTGGCTGGTGTGGGCGTTGCCGGATCACACAAGCCACCGCGCTCGGTGAAGTCTCTGTCTACGCCCCATTCGGACAAGTAAGCATCGATGGGGTCGGCAGGCTCGCTTTCATGGGTGAGAAACTCAGCCACATCGAATCCAATGCCACCCGCCCCAATGAGGGCGACCCGCCGTCCAACCGGTTTGTTGTTCTTCAATACGTCCAGGTAGCTCAGAACTTTTTCATGTTCGATGCCTGGAATGCTGAGTGTTCGGGGACTCACCCCCGTTGCCAGCACTACGGCGTCGAACTCCTGGGAGAGCTCATTCACGGTGGCGCGGGTATTGAGGCGCAAGTCGACGCCAGTGTCCTGGATTCGGCGGGTGAAGTACCGCAGGGTTTCGTTGAACTCTTCTTTGCCCGGTATGCGCTTGGCCATGTTGAACTGGCCTCCGATTTGGCTATCGGCCTCGAATAAGGTGACCGCATGGCCCACCGATGCCGCAGTGGTCGAGAAAGCCAGGCCCGCGGGTCCGGCCCCCACAACCGCTACGCGCTTGGGTGATGTGGTGGGTCTTAGATCGACCTCGGTCTCATAGCAGGCCAAGGGATTCACCATGCAGCTGGCTCGCTTGTTCTGGAAGACCAAATCCAAGCAGGCTTGATTGCAGGCGATGCAGGTGTTGATGGTGTCGGGCTGGCTGGCTTCGGCCTTTCTTACCCAGTCGGGATCGGCGAGAAAAGGTCGGGCCATGGAGACCATATCCGCATCGCCACGGGCCAAGACCGCCTCGGCAGTGTCCGGCATATTGATGCGGTTGGTAGTCACCAGTGGGATGGACACTTCACCCATGAGACGTCCGGTTACCCAGGTGTAGGCGGCCCTCGGGACCATGGTCGCGATGGTGGGCACACGGGCTTCATGCCAGCCGATACCGGTATTGATGATGCTCGCGCCCACAGCCTCGATCTCTTTGGCCAAGAGCACGATTTCTTCCCAACTGGAACCATCCTTGACCAGGTCCAGCATGGAAAGGCGGAAGATGATGATGAAGTCTGGCCCTACAGCTTGCCGGGTGCGGCGTACGATCTCGATGGGGAAGCGGATGCGCTGCTCGTATGACCCTCCCCAACTGTCGGTGCGATTGTTTGTCTTGGATACAATGAATTGATTGATCAGGTAGCCCTCGGACCCCATGATCTCTGCGCCATCGTACCCCGCTTGCTGGGCCCTCACTGCACAGTTGACGTAGTCGTTGATGGTCTTCTCTACGCCGCGGGAAGACAGGGCCTTGGGCTTGAAAGGCGTGATGGGCGACTTGATGGCCGATGCTCCGACCGACCAAGGGGCGTATGCATAGCGGCCAGCATGGAGAATCTGAAGTGCGATTCGGCCGCCCTCCTTGTGTACTGCATCGGTCACCACGCGGTGCTTCCACACTTCGTACGGATTGGTCAATTTGGCCGCGAAGGGCTTGACTCCGCCTGCGAGGTTGGGTGCCACTCCACCGGTGACAATCAAGCCAGCTCCACCGGCTGCCCGGGCAGCAAAATAGGCTGCAAGTTTATCGAGGCGTCCCCACTCTTCTTCGAGTCCGACGTGCATCGAGCCCATGAGCACCCGGTTTGGCAGCGTAATTGAGCCTACCTTCAGTGGGCTCAAGAGCTTCGGGTAATGGGGGTGGGGGTCGTTGTTCATGGGAGCCTCAAGCAGGTGAAAGGAAGAGCCTGCGATCGCGACTCAAATGGCGGCGACTTCCGAAGTGTTTGTGGCGGGCAGCGGCCGTCCGGCGGAGAATGCTCGGATTCCTTGGCGAACGAGGTCAATCAGCAGCGCCACTTCTTCGTGGGTGATGCCAAAGTGGGGAGTGAAGCGAAGGGAGTTTTCTCCTCCGTGGATCACACCCAAGCCGTGCTTGCGCAGCCACGTCTCGATGCCGTCGTAGCCGACCACCTCAATGGATGGGTGGAGTTCGGCGCTAAACAGAAGGCCGGTGCCTTGGACTTTGGTGATGAGGCCAGGGAACTCGCTCATTAAGCCCGTGAGCTCGTCGATGAAGTCTTGGCCACGGTCACGAATGTTCTGTCGGGTTTCCTGGGTGAGTCCGCTGAGGACTGCACAGCCCACGGCGAGTGCACGGGGGTTGGTGGTCATGGTGTTTCCATAGATTCCACGGACGTACAGCTTGGCGGCGCGGTCGTTGCAGGCAAGGACACTCAGCGGGTATTGCCCGGCATTAAGGGCCTTTGAGTAGGTCTCGAGATCGGGACCGGTACAGGTCTCAAAGCCTGGATAGTCCACAATGGAGAGGAACCCTGTGCCGCGAATACCGGCCTGGATGGAGTCCACAAGGAACAAGCTTCCGTGAGCCAAAGTGAGCTCTCGGGCCACGTCGTAGAACTCTCGAGTGATGCACAGGCCGGGGTCGCCCTCTCCCATGACGGGCTCAACCAGCATCATCTCGATGAACACACCTTCGGAATCCGCCGCTGCAAAGGCAGCCCGCAGGGCCTCCACATCGTTGGGTGGCACCGTGATGAGGTTGTTCATTGAGGCGTGGGACGCGAGGTGTTCTTTGTACTTTCCGATGCAGGAGTCGGACGCCTGAGCGGGGCGATCGGTTCGGCCGTGAAAGCTGCCCTCGAGGGACAAAATCTTGATGGACCTGCCTTCATGACGCCCGCCGGACTCGGTTTGCTTCTTGGCATTTACATCCGCGATGCGGCAGGCCACGGTCACAGACTCAGATCCGGAGTTCATGCAGATGAATTTGGAGAATGGGCAGCTTCCGTGGGTCTGGCCGACCTCGGCCTTCAGCAGATTTGAGAAGCGCTTTTGGGTGAAGTTGGCGGTCATGATGTTGGCCATGACGTGGGTGTCTCCCATGATCTCCATGATCTGGTGGGGGGAGTGCCCTGCACCGAGCATTCCGTAGCCGCCATTGTCGTGGAGCACGGAACCGTGAGAGGTCACAATCCAAGGGCCAGATGCAGCCATTGAGATGTAGGGGTTCACCGTATTGGCTGGGTAGAAATTGATGAAGTCGGCTTGCAAGGCAGCTGAAGCAGCGGCCTCATCACCCTTCAACAAGTCCGCAAAATCGGTCATTAGCTCCGCGTGTACCTGGGCCGCATCCTCGATGGCTGCAACCAAGGACGGGTCCAACTCGATGAAGCGAGCGATGGTGGCATCGTCGATACCGGTGGTTTGTCGATTTCCTGCGATGGTGCGAATCGCGTTGAGGGCTTCCATGGGACTGTTCATGACAACCTCCTGAGGTTCGCATCTATACACGGATTTTGGCAATAGTGCATGTGTTCGATTCGAGTTGTTGTGTTCAATAATTTTGACATTGGGTCTGGGTGGACCGACAATCACTCAGAAACGTTGGAGGCGCTGGATGAAAAAGATGTTTTTTATTGGCTTGGTAGGCCTATTTTCTTGCGATAGTACCCCGCCAGAGTGTGGAAAAGGGACGACGAATCAGGGCGGTATTTGTGTACCGGATGCAGACTCCGACGCGGATGCGGACTCTGACGCGGATGCGGACTCTGACGCGGATGCGGACTCTGACGCGGATGCGGATGCGGACTCCGACGCGGATGCGGACTCCGACGCGGATGCGGACTCCGACG
>CAWVVG010000257.1:0-5399 GCA_963932775.1 uncultured bacterium | reverse complement strand
TTGGCTGATGGCCAGTCCGATCCCACCGAGCTGCCGGTTGAACTGTTCTTCATCGGTGGTGGTGTTCATCTCCGCTTGGTCGTACAGTGCCTCGGCGCTGAACAGTTCTCCCGCAGCTACCGCGATGTCGGCAGTACCTCGTAGGGCTGCTGAAATGCCTTCGCCATCCCCTCGTTGACGGTAGAGCCCTCGGGCAACTCGATACTGTTTGCTCGCCCTCGTCAGCAGACTGCGCGATGTAAGAGCATCCCCCCAGCGTCGATGAATGGTCGCGAGCAAACTCAGGTCCCGGCTCACCTGAACCAGTGCGGTGGCCTCTGCAAAACGGGCCTCGGCACGCGAGATGTCACCCAAGTGAAGCTGGACCACAGCCTCAGCCCATACGATGAGCGCTCGGTGAGCCGGATCCGCTCGGGTAGTTCTGGCCAAGGCCTGGTCAATTCGGTTGAGGGCCTCAGTACCTTGTCCGTATCGAAGACGAATCCGCGCGGCCGAAGCTGCGGCCAAGCAGGCGACATTGTCATCCGTCGCGTACTCGGCGATGAGTCTCAGCCCAAAGAGTTCTGTCGGCTCGAGTGGACCGAGGGTCATCTCTGTGGCGGCCGGAAACAAGTCTTGATGGTTGAGGATGAGGCCGTCGACCACCGCATTGAGCGAGCGACGAGGGTGTTTCCTAAGCTGCGCGATCACGTCCGGTCTCAGACATCCATTCGGTGCATCCGGCGCAGACAATTGTGGGGGGAGGCTGAGCCGCACTCTGGGCGAGTTTGGAAACCAAACCCCAGCCTCGATGGGTGCGGGAAGGTCTTCGTCGATCGCAGGGACCGGATCGTTCGTCGCTACATGATTGGCCAGAGACTCGGGCTCATGGATGGCCACCCACCACAGAGTCTTGTGGGAGAGCCCTGAAACCATGCTGTGAAATGCACCGACCAGCTCTGGGTCCACCGTTCGCGCATCCACCACCAGGTGGTGCAGGCTGCGATCCGATAGAGCCGTCGCCACCGCCGCTGAGCTTCCGGGGAGTGCCAACTCAAGGGCGTGACCCAGTACGAGTGTGCAGTCGGCCAGGGTGCGGCATCCATCGAGGCGTATCCACAGTACGGATGGCTGGGATGCCCAGATGTGATGTGCGATCCATCCAACAGCTCGCCACCCAGAGACATAAAGGAGACTTCCAGGATCGCGAACGATGGTGTTCAGAGGGTTGAGCATAGCGCTTGGCGCTTCGCCATTTACCTCCGCTGGGAAAGGACTATTCATGGCCCCATCATCTACCCCGACAACCCGGCCCGCAAGTGCAGGTCGTTCACCGGTTGAGCAGGCGCGCCTCAACCGTTAAGGCACGCGCCCTGACGAAGTCGTCCTTGGAGGGTCTAATGGTTGAGATTTCTACGGTTGGAGTGGTCGGTGCTGGCCAAATGGGAAATGGCATCGCGCATGTCGCGGCGTGTACCGGTTTTGATGTTCGGTTGACCGATATCAGCCAAGCTGCCCTCGACCAGGCTGTCGCTACTATCGAGAAGAATCTCGGGCGAATGGTCAAAAAGGAGCGCATTTCAGCGAGCGAAGCGGCGGTTGCGCTGGGTCGGATTCAGACCTCGACCGATATGGCCACCGTGGGTGGAGCGGAGTTGGTGATTGAGGCCGCCACTGAAAATGTGGATCTCAAGTACCGCATCTTTGAGACCCTCTCGTCTGTGGCGCAGGCGAACACAATTCTGGCTTCAAACACCAGTTCGATTTCGATCACGTCCATCGCAGCCAAGACCGGAAACCCGGAACGGGTGATGGGCATGCACTTTATGAATCCAGTACCGGTGATGAAGTTGGTGGAACTCATTCGAGGCCTTCAGACCTCCGACGAGACCTTCCAGGCAGTCGAGGCCGCTGCACAGAAGATGGGCAAGACCACGATCGTAGCCCGTGATGTGCCTGGCTTTCTCGTTAATCGAATCTTGATGCCCTACCTGAATGAAGCGTGCCAGGCTCTGTATGAAGGCATTGGGACCGTCGAGGACATCGACACTGGAATGACCCTGGGAACGAATGTTCCGATGGGCCCGCTCACCCTCGCTGATTTTATTGGCCTCGATACTTGCCTCGCGATCTGCGAGGTACTCCACAAGGGCCTGGGGGACGACAAATATGCGCCCAGCCCACTGCTTCGCAAATACGTCGAGGCGGGATGGCTCGGCCGAAAGACGGGCCGAGGCTTCTACGTCTACAACGAAGGATAGGGTCATGGAAAACTTGGAATTTTCAGTCAACGAGGGCATCGGTCTCATTAGGCTCTCTCGCCCCGAGGCACTCAATGCACTGAACTCCGACTTGTTGAATGAGTTGGCGGATGTGCTCACAGAGCTGCTCTCGGTCGATATTCAGGCCCTGGTGATTACCGGCTCCGGTGATCGAGCTTTTGCGGCGGGCGCTGACATTGCCGAGATGGCGGATTTCTCAGCCATGGAGGCCGAGGCCTTTTCTGCTGGCGGGCAGGGTGTGTTCGAGCTGTTGGAGACCTTCCCTGTTCCCACCATTGCTGCTGTGAAAGGCTTTGCTCTCGGCGGAGGCTGCGAGCTGGCCATGGCCTGTGACCTGGTGCTTGCTGCACCCACGGCGGTCTTCGGCCAGCCCGAAGTGAAGCTTGGGGTCATCCCTGGCTTTGGCGGTACCCAACGACTTGTTCGTCGGGTGGGCCGTCAGCGCGCGCTGGAATTGATGTTTACGGGTCGGAATGTGGATGCGAACGAGGCCGTTGCCATTGGCCTGGCCCTCGAGGTGGTCGAAGATGGAGATGTGGTCGACGCTGCCCTGAAGTTGGCGGATCGAATCGCTCGGAATGGACCGGAAGCCGTGCGCTGTGTCAAGCAGGTTGTGCATGAGGCTGAGGGACGGGATCCCCAAGCTGGGATGGCCGCTGAGCGGGCTCACTTCGCGCTTTGTTTTTCGACTGAAGATCAGACTGAAGGCATGGCTGCATTCCTGGACAAACGCAGAGCGACCTTCACCGGTCGATAACCAAGAGTGATTGAAAGTATGTTTGAATTGTCGGAAGAGCACCAGCAAATTCGGGACATGGCGCGAGACTTTGCACGAGGCGAAGTGATGCCCGGTGCGGCTGCGCGAGACAAGAGTCATGAATTCCCAGCGGCGCTAGTGGAGCAGCTGGGTGAGCTCGGATTCATGGGCATGTTCATTGACCCAGAGTACGGCGGTTCTGGCATGGACATGCTTTCCTACGTCTTGGCGTTGGAGGAGATCTGCTACGCGGACGCGGGTGTGGGTGTCATTATGAGCGTGAACAATTCGCTCGTCTGCTGGCCCCTGCAGACCTACGGTACCCATGAACAGAAGTTGAAGTACCTGGCACCGCTTGCTTCGGGTGAGAAGCTCGGCTGCTATGCGTTGACCGAGCCCGAGGCTGGGTCGGATGCAGGTGCGCAGCGCACTACGGCGACCCGGGATGGGGACGACTACATTTTGAATGGAACCAAGATGTGGATCACCAATGGTCCGCAGGCCGACACCATCCTTACCTACGCCAACCTGGATGTGGAACAGCGCCACCGGGGTGTGTGCGCCTTCATTCTGGAGAATGACTTCGAAGGCTACAAGGTGGGCAAGATAGAGGAAAAACTTGGAATCTCGTGTTCCGGTACTTCAGAGCTCATCTATGATGGTGTCCGTGTGCCGGCAGAGAACCGAGTGCTCGGCGAACGGGAGGGTTTCCAGGTGGCAATGACTACACTGGATGGCGGTCGCATGGGAATTGCAGCCCAGGCCCTCGGAATCGCGCAGCGTGCCTTCGATCTGGCGGTTGACTATGCCAAGGTGCGCCACACGTTTGGCAAGCCGATCGCAACCAAGCAGGCCATACAATGGATGATTGCGGACATGGCTTGCCGCATTGAGACCGCTCGACTGATGACCCACAAGGCCGCCGTGCTCAAGGGCTCTGGTGCCCCAGCCAGTCGTGAGTGCTCCATGGCCAAGCTGGTAGCGTCCGAGACGGCGAACTTCTGCGCGGACAAAGCCTTGCAGATCCATGGAGGCTATGGGTACAGCAAGGAATACGAGGTCGAGCGCCTGTATCGGGATGCTCGAATCACCACCTTGTACGAAGGCACCTCCGAAATTCAGCGATTGGTCATCGCGCGCAGCTACCTGGGTTGAAACCATGTCCCATCCCCCCATTCGCATACTAGTAGCCAAGCCCGGTCTCGACGGTCATGACCGGGGAGCCAAGGTTGTTGCCCGTGGACTGCGGGATGCTGGCATGGAGGTCATCTACACAGGCCTGCACCGAAGTCCGGTTCAGATTGCAGAGGCGGCTCTTCAAGAGGATGCTGCTGTGATCGGACTAAGCGTGCTCTCCGGCGCCCATATAAGCCTGGTTCCAAAGGTGGTGGCGGCGCTTCAAGAGCGCGGAATGGATGATGTCCTCGTCGTCGTGGGAGGGATCATCCCAGATGGAGATGTGGAGACTCTTGAGGCGGACGGTGTCGCCAAAGTCTTCGGTCCTGGGTCTCGGATTTCAGAGATCGTGGCCTACATCCAAGAGTCCGCTCCCCGAAGGTAGGGCACCAGTCCAAGCGCGCGACCCATGCTCTGAGTTGCGATGGGGAGGACCGGGTTGGTGTGTTCCTTGGGTGAAGTTCGGCAACGAACTCACCGAGGACTGTTCTTGCTTGAGGTCACCCATGGACCATTCAATGGGGGCCTAATCCAAGTAGCCGAGCGAACGAAGGGCCTCGACGGTCTGGGTCTCGGGCGAAGAGTTGAGGTGGTCGGATTCAGTGTCTTGCTGGAGCAACAGTGGACCGATGGTAAGCGTCGTCCTGATCGAGCACATGCTGGATCTGCTCTTTGGCCTGAGGTTTGAAAATCCGATGGAGCACTTGGCCATGCCGCGATCTTCAACGGTCAGGCCCTCGATGAACAACACTCCCGACCCTTTCTGGCCAGGTGTAAGTACGATCTCTGTGCGGTCCTCTGAGACCGTAACTGTGGCCACATCGTCCGCGGTGTAGGGCGGCTTTTCCCCCCACTCCAGGTTGGCTCTGCGTTCTCTCAGGACCTCAGGGTCGAGAATGAAAGTCCGACCCACAGGGCGCTTAAATTGGAGGGTAATGACCTCGGGGAGCTTGCCGAACGCGAGTCGCCAGCCTGTAACGATGGGCCAGTTGTGGGCCTGGGTCAGCGCCCCTTGGATGTCCGTGGTGTCGAGGTCTGCAGCGAGGTTGTTGTTCTCTTGTGGGTCTTTCTTGAGGTCGTACAGCTCCTGGTCGCCAGAGCCAGTGTGGACAATGTATTTTTGGTCTCGGTACACCACTCCCCATTGCTCTTTGTTGAACATCATGTGGCCAAGGGGAAGGGGGCGCTCCTCCAATTGATGTCCC
>CAWVVG010000256.1:0-5430 GCA_963932775.1 uncultured bacterium | reverse complement strand
GAGTCGACGGGCGGGTCTCCATCAACGGATGACACCGCCACCCCCGAAGACACTGGATCGGTTGAGATGGGATGCCCGGAAGACGTGGATATCTTTGAAGCGCGGGTTTGGAACCCGGTGCTCGATACCTACTGTTTTGGATGCCATCAGGAGGATGGTCCCGCAGCCGGCACACGCATGGTATTTGACCCCGATGACATGCTGCACAACCTTCGCGAGGCGGCCCGGGTATCGGAGCTTTTGCTCTTGAAGCCCACGGGTCTGCACGTAGATGGCCACGGTGGTGGAGACTTGGTGACCCCCGACTCCACGGCGTGGGAGGCCCTGGCTTTCTGGCAAGACTGGACCAACGGCATCTGCGATGAGGAGGAGGAGGCGTGTGAAGATGCCCCCATCGCCCGGCGTCTGTGGCGCTTGGATCATGGGCAGTATCAGCGGACCATCGAGGACTTGCTCGGAATCTCCACGGATGTAGGCCGTCATTTGGCGCCCGATACTCAGGTCGACGGCTATGCCAATGACTCCGACGCCTTGTTGGTGTCGGGCCTGCTCGCCGATCAATACCGATCTGCGGCCGAGGATCTGGCCCACGTGGCCGACATTGCAGGGATGTTGGACTGCATCCCCGAAGAAGGGGCCAACACTCAGTGTGCAGCGACCTTCATAGAGGCCTTCGGAACCCGGGCATTTCGCCGCCCCTTGGCGGACGATGAACTCTCGACCTATCTGAGCCTGTGGGCGGGTATCGCCGAAGACGACGGCTTCTTTGAGGGGCTGCGCTGGGTGGTGGCCGGGATGCTTCAGTCTCCCCACTTTCTGTATCGATCGGAGCTTGGTGTGGCCGCGGATGCCGGAAACTACACCCTGACCGACTGGGAGGTGGCCAGCGAGCTCAGCTACCTCATCTGGGGCTCCATGCCCGACGAGGAGCTGTTTGTCTTGGCCGCTGCCGGAGAGCTTCATACCGGCGAACAAATCGAGTCCGCTGCTGTGCGTCTGCTGGCCGATGACCGAGCGCTGGAGACCACCGCGAACTTTGTAGAAGCGTGGCTGCAACTCGGAAGAATCGAGACGATTTCTCGCATCGACCTGGCTGGGGAACTGGAGGATGCGATGGTGGAGCAGACCCGGGAGACGGTCAAAGATGTGGCGAGCTCCGGGGGCACATTGGCCGACTTGGTCATCGGCGGTGAGACCTATCTACCCGATGCCTTGGCCACCCATTACGGACTCGAGGCAGGGGGCTGGGTCGAGCAGGATGGCGAGCACTACGGAGGGTTGCTGACCCACGGAAGTCTGCTCACGGTCTACGCACTGTCGGACAGCTCGAGTCCGGTCCATCGGGGCGTGGTCGTTCGAGAGCGGATGCTGTGCGAAGAACTGCCGCCGCCCCCGGCCAACCTGGACACATCTCCTCCGGCCACGGATGCTGCTGGGACCACCCGGGAGAAGTATGAAATCCATAGCTCTCTTCCCGAGTGTGCCTCCTGCCACGCGCTGATCGACCCCATCGGTTTTGGCTTTGAGCACTACGACCACCTGGGCCGCTGGCGTGACGAGGAGCTGGGTCAACCCATCGATGCGACAGGCGATGTGGATGGGGTTGTTTTCGATGGTGCCCAAGACCTGGGCCCGCTGTTGCTCGCCGACGACCGCTTTGCGGCGTGCTTTGTCGAGAGCTGGCGGCGGTGGGGGATGGGCGAAGAAGCCTGCGCCGACCCAGTGGCCGGTGTGGGCTTGACCGCACCATTGGTGGAGCTCACGGGCCGGGTGGCCTTTCAGCATCGGACCGGAAGCGCGGCGGGCTCCGACACCCGGGCGGGTGGCGAGCGGCTGAGTGCAGCTGCGATCGCAGTCATTGCCGATGAGTACGGGGAAGTGCTTCCCGGTGGAGCGACGAGCGGTGTGGAGTTCACCCTGATTGAGACCACGGTCTGGCCCACAGGGTTTTGTTCCGATGCCACGGTGACCAACACCACCACCGAGCCCGTGACCTGGGAGGCCCGGGCAGAGATTGCCGGTGAAATCACGTCGATCTGGAGTGCGAACTACACTGTGGACGGCGACGACCACGTGTTCACCGGGGTCGAGTGGAACTCGGAGCTACCGGCCTTTGGGTCCACCACATTTGGCTTCTGTGGAGCTCGGTAGTCTTTGTAGAGTCTTCTTGTAGTCGGTCGGGCTCAAGCGGATTGGCGCGAGGATGAAGGCTCGACCTTTTCCTTGGGCGGAGGGCTGCAGTGTCTCCAGATGTGCACGATGTTCATCTTGGTTAGCGCTTTACCGATGCCTTGGTGGTTCGAGCCGAAGCGCTCCAGGTAGTCTTTTGTGAGCGCCAGCTGGTCGTCGGAGATTCGGAAAGTCAGAATCTGAGGTGCGGCATTGATGTGGTCAGAGATGGGCCCCTGTTGAGGGTCCGTCATCCAGCCATCGATGTCGTGGGTCAGTACCGCAGAGACGGGCTCATGTCGGTCGTCGGTGAAGATATTGGAGACCCGGGCCTGGCAGTAATTTTGAATGCTATCCAGAGCCTGCTGTACCTCGCTGGTCTTGTCCTGCAGGACCTCGTTTGCGATAGCGAATAGGTACTGTGTCCATCCTTCTGTGGCCTCAACCAAGGATACGGCGACGAATTTTTGAAGCAGGTTTGCGCCCACATCGCCGGCCACCATGCGGTCGTAGTTTTCGTCGTCACTTACAAATTCTCGAAGGGCTTCGGGCGAGTCCCACAGCTCTGAACGGGTCTCTGCCTCAAATTGCAAGACCAGGTCTTTGACCTGCTGTGGCGCTGTGTCAATCCGGTCGACCGCCATGCGGAACAGCTCAAACACATCGGCGTTCTGCTCGGCCAGGTACTTGAACAGAGAGGCGAAGCCCTTTCCGTTGTACAGGACCGCCAGGAGGAGGTGAAGCCTGCGTGCGGCGATGTAATCCTCGAAACTGAGGTCCTTGGTTGCGACCACGACTTCCTCGATTTCGACTACGTTCTTGCCATTGCTGAGCTTTCCAAAGTCTCTCGGAAGGACCCGGTAGCCAGTCTCGAAAGCCCACTTCTCACGTTCGGATGGGGTGTTCATCTCTGTGCCGTCGAGCAGCATGAGTTGGTATGTGCTGATGGTGTCGATGCCAGCAGCGACCAGCTCAGAGATGCCGCGGGTGTGGCTCTCAAGGGTCTCGCCAGGGAGGCCCAGGATGATCTCAGACTTGGTGGGCGTGCCCTGTTCGACCAACATATCGGTCAGTGCAAGCATGGCGTCGAGGCGGATGTTGCCTCGCTTCACATTCTCCAAGACGGTCTTGTCCATGGACTGAACCGAGATCCACATCTGCATGGCACCGTTCAGCTTCTTCAGAGAGCCCGCGATTCGGTCCTTCTTATTCTTTCCGGTTGAAGCGAAGATATCCGTAGGCCAGTTTTGCTTGGCTTGAATCTCAGCGATGGCCTCGCAGATCTCGATGTCACGAGGGTACATGGCGAAGTTGGGGTCGCAGAACATCAGGTTGTGAACCTGTGGCGGCACCCGTTCGGCGATGTAGTTCAGCTCAGCCAAGACCCGCTCGGTGCTGAAGAAGTTGATCTTTCGGTACAGGCTCGTGCCTTCGTGACAGAAGGTGCAAGTGAATGGGCATCCGCGGTTGGTCTCCATCATCGGGCTCAATTTGCCGTCGAAGAAGGGGTCCATGAGCCCTTCTAGGTAAGGAGAGGGAATGTCGTCCAGTGCGGTGATTCGGGTCTCGAGTGGACCCCTCACGAAGCCATTGTCATTGTCCCGGGTCAGACACCCTGAGACGGGCGCTGAGTTGAGGGCTTCGCGGCGGTCCGATGGGTCTACCGCGGTCATGATTCGCTCAATAAGATTGGCGAATCCGTGCTCGCCTTCGAGATAAACGTGGGCATCCAGTTCGGTGGCCCGGGCCATAAATACGGCTTGCTCGGATGCATCGTGCGAGATGTTTGAGCCACCCATGATGCACAGCGTGTCGGGCCGCAGTGTGCGGGTCCATGCCATGAGCTCGCGTCCAAGAGAGTGGTTCCAGGGGTAGTTGCTCAGTGCCAATACGTCGGGTGGGGCCTCTTTGATGGCCCGTTCGAGGTCGTGGATGTACTTGAACAGCGTCAGCTCGACCTGGTCGCCGAAGACCTTCTTGCAGTGCGCTGCCACATACCCGATGTTTAGGGGGAAGCTCTCGTTGGCGATGCTTAGGGTCGTGTAGGTGAGGTCACCTAAGAAGATTCGAAGGGGTTGCATGGTCATGATCTCCACGGAGCGCGCGTGCTCGTGGCCTCTTTACGGACCCTGTGGGCTCAACTGAAACAAAAAATGGATTTTCAGGAGAGGTCCGGCGCCGAGCGGAGGGCAGTCTCTATGCCGTGGGGCTCATGTGCAGTTCTTTACCACCGTCGCGCTTACCTTCAGCATCACTTCAGTCCAGGTCTTGGACACGCCATCGGCACCGGTGTGCAGGGCCTTGCACGCCTCATGAATCGATGCCCAAGGACCCTTCAGAGAGAAGTCCAGCATGTCGGTGGTGACGCTGGCTTCGAGGGCTCCATTTTCTCCAACGGTGTACTTGAAGTCCAAGTCCTTGGTCACGGCGTTCATGGCAACTTGAATGCTGACCGTTCCGGCAGTGTCATCTCCGCTTACCGAGAGGACACTTCCTGAGATGGCGGTTGGGTTGGCAAACCCTGCGAAGTATTTTCCTGCGATGGTCGCGTTGCGTGGGGCATTGTTGCTCTCGACGGATGCGGGATTGATCGACATCGAGAGTCCCTTGAGGGCGTCCGACAGGCTGCCCGATGGCTCAGCCGGAGCCCATTGAAACTCGTTGAAGGTACCGCCCACTGCGGCTTTGTCCGAAGTCTTGTACGCAGTCCAACCGGGCTTGGCATCGGTGATCTGGTAGGTGCAGGTGGCTTGTGAAGCGGTGGCCGCATCATTGGCAGCACCGAGGCTGCTTGTACTGAAGAAAAGAGTACAAAGAACGGTGAAAATCAAGTGGCGCATGGGGGCTCCTAGGGATCGTTTAGGACTTTAAGTAACCAGTATGTTTTGCATGTGCCCCACGGGACTCAGCCCAACTTTATTGCCACCCGCTTTTCCTCGGACACGGTGAAGACCTCTTTAGGCCCTGTTCAGGCAGCGGCGATAGAACAATGGGACTTGTACTGTCCCGAGTATCTTAGGGGACGCCCCCAAATGCTGGGATCGGTTGAGATTCGGCTAAGCTGCGGGGACTTTAGCTACACCCACGCTGAGCGCTCATTGATGGAGATACGGCGACCCGTTCTGCTGGGTGGACTCAGTCTTTTGGGATTGCACGGGTATACGGGCTCTTTGGGAACCGCTTTTTGAGTGCACTCTTGGCTTTGTCCCTGTGCTGTGGATTTTCGAGCATCGAGTAGAGGAGTGCATCGGAGTGCCAGGA
>CAWVVG010000255.1:0-5436 GCA_963932775.1 uncultured bacterium | reverse complement strand
GGTGTGGATCAACGGCACCCCAGTGGGCACCCACCCCGCGACGGGCACTCCACCTGATCTCGACGCTCTGATTTTCGGCACATCTTCATCTGGAGGCGGCAGCTACAGCGGTCTGATTGGTGGAATACACCTGTGGAACCGGATCCTCACCGATGGTGAAGTAAGGGCCCATTACCTGGAAGCGCCGGCACTTTCTTCACCGGGACTCGTCGCCGCCTGGACCTTCCACGAAGGCTCTGGATCTACCCTCACCGACGTGACTGGGAACGGATTTGACGGCGTCATTTCCGGTGCCACATGGAACGATGAGTGTCCCGACATCTATGGCGACTGCTGGACGACCACCCACGGCGATTCCACCTATGCCTTCTGCCCCGACCGACTGGGCCGGGAAGCCGCGGAAGCCCAGTGCGAGTCCTTCGGGATGGATCTGGTCAAAATCACCACCGAGGACGAAAACAACTTTGTGTTCACGGAAGCTGTGGATGTGGGCGGCTGGGCTCACCCCGGTCCATGGATCGGCCTGCAAGACAAAGATTTGGACGGCACCTTCGCTTGGAATGACGGCGAGTCTCTCGACTACACCCAATGGTGCGGAAGCCACCCCATCGATCCCGGTGGCCGAGCGTACGTAAACATGGAACTCACCATCGACGACTCCCCCTGCTGGGCGGCAAATGGCAGCTGGGCCACCACCGAACTCGAGTATGTCTGCGAGAGCGTTGAGCCCTGCACCGATGGCAGCGAAGGGAGCTTGTCTTTCGAATTTACCGATGACATTCAGGAATTCTTTGTGCCAGATTGCGTGACCGAAATCACCGTAGAAGCGTATGGTGCACAGGGAGGCTGGGGCTGGAATACCGATATTTCAGATAGCTTGGGTCAACCAGGGCTGGGCGGGTACGCGCGGGCCGCGGTCCCTGTATCGCCTGGCGAGGTACTCCAAGTCACCGTCGGTGGTGCCGGCGAGTATGCCACATCAACTGATTTCGGTTTGGGTGGCTTCAACGGCGGCGGTGACGGAGCGCCGTCCCCATTCGCTTACTTCGGTGGCGGCGGTGGTGGAGCAACAGACATTCGACGTGGCACTGCCGTGGAAGACCGACTGGTGGTGGCTGGCGGCGGTGGTGGTGGAAGCGGCTGGTGCACAGCAGGTACCGGCAAAGGAGGCCACGGTGGTGGTGTCTTCGGCGACGATGGCCTGATGTGTACCGTATATCCAGTCGGCACAGGAGGAGGCCCGATAGCCGGTGGTGATTTGGGCGGTGTTCTCGGAATCGGCGGCTCGGCTGAAAGCCTTGCCGGTGCCGGTGGTGGGGGGGGATACTATGGAGGAGGAGCATCGAACGGTTCCGGTGCTGGCGGCGGGTCGGGGTTGACATCCTCTCCAGGGAGCAGCGATGAACTCATGGAGAACGGCGTAAACCCCGAAGAAGGGACCATGGTCATCAGCTGGTGATGTTTTTGAACCCCTCGGAGGCCCCCTACGGCTGCGCGTAGTAGCCGGAGAGCGAGTAGTACACCCAACGGCCCGAATCGATCCCAGGATTCAATTTGAGGCTACTGCCCGCCGGAATCCGGATGCCCGATGTGAAGGCTATGTGCTCGGGTCCGGCTTCGTAGCCCGAGGTGCCATGAACAATCCAATACCCAAGCAATGTCCCGTCCTCCAAGAGGAGAGCAACGGGGTGGGCTGAGAGCGACGCTGGGACCCGTCGTTTACTGGTCCCAACCGATCCGAACGCCGAGTACATCGACCTTACCGCGGTAGTGACCGTCACCCGAGACGTTGAACGGGGGCTCGGTGGGACTGAAGCCTGCATCTGGACCGTCCGCATCCCATGCTCCACCAGAGATCTTCCGCTCAAACAGGTAGAACTTGGAGTAGCTGAGGCCCAAGGTGAGTCCACCGTCTTTTTTGCCCATGGGCATCCGGTACCGGGTGCCCACCTGAAAGCCTGCGTTCTCGAAGTCGAGGTTGGTGGCACTCACTGCGTAGTCTGGAACCGCATTCTGGTTGTAGGCAACGCGGCCACCGAGCCAGACTCGCTTGTTGGCTTGGTAGCCACCGGACACAAAGTAGTTGGTCGCATCCCACAGCCGCCGAGGGCTGGCGATCTTCTTTGAGACGCTCATCAAGATGTCGTCATCCCCTGCCCCCACTTCATTTCCTTGCTTGTCTTGGAGTGAGACCATGATGTCGCCATCCTCACCGCCGCAGCACGCGTTCCACCGGTAGTGGTCGAGGCCGCCACCGATGTTGAACCGCTTGGTGACCTGAGAGTTCACAGCCAATCGCCAGATCTCCGGTAGTTTCAACGAAATCTCGAGATCGGCATCCACGGTCTTGGACTCTCCGCCCGCCACCAAAAATCCGGGAAACTCCACAAAGCCTTCGCCCGTTCCAGTGAAAGTGCCGCCGCTGGTGTAGGACAGACCGACCTGTGCCATCTTGTACTTGTCGAAGAACACGCCCGCATTCCAGCCCATATGGGAGCCCTGGGTCTCACCGCTGAGGATGGCGTCCGTGCTGTATGGCTCAGGGGCTTCGTCGGTTCCGCCCAGACCTTCTTGGCCCACATTCGATGTCTTGGTGATCTGAAAGATGTCGAGGGTGTAGGTCATGCCTGCGCCCAGGTGGAGGCCCCAGTCTTCCATGGGTGTGAAGCCAATGGCCGGAATGAACTGAGCGGTGATCACCTTCGTGTTCACTCCAAAGTACCGCTGGTGGCTGGTGTAGGGCGGGGCCCCCGCTTCTTCGCTGCTGGTGTAGTCGCCGCCTCCGAGAAACGGCATACCAAGCCCGAGCCCAGCGGTGAGCTTGTCGTCGATGATCTCGTGCGTGACACCCATAAAGGTCACCGGTGCCAGCACCCGCGCAGTCGCCGTATTGTACCCAGACCCCGTGTTGGGATCGAAGCCTCCGTTGCGCCATGAATCCACGTCCACACGGATTGAAGCCGCCTGCACATCGAACATGACCTGGGTGCCATCTGCCGCTGCGATGGCAGCCGGGTTGTACAGCACTGCCGCAGTGTTCGGAGTGGCCGCGCCCGAATCGGGACCGGCGATTACACCGGGTGCTTGAATGGACCCAGCAAAGGCGGGGGCTGAGAGCAAGGCAACCATAGAAGCGAATGCGTACATGAATTCTCCGTACAAGTTTGAACCTGCATAACCCGTGCTTTACAAGCCACCGACAGGCCAAAAAAAAAGAACCTCGCCGTCTCCGAAACAAGGGTTAAGCCCCCGAACACAATGGGGGGTCAACCGTGAAAAATGCTTGGTTATTACTGTTCACTGCCGGTTGCCTGGGCACCCGCGATGCAGTCCCTGCTTGGCTCGACGATGTCTCTGACTCCACCGAAGGGGACGAGGACGAGGTCGAGATCGAGGAGTGCGGTGGCAGCGACACTGGTGAGGTCTCGGGCTTCGCGCTGTTCGGTTCCATTGAAGACATCTCCACTGGTGAAGGGCCCACCAACCCCGAAGAACTGTGCGCATTTGCCCTGGACCCTACCCCCGTACTCTCCGGCGGCATGCCCACCATCATGGCAGCAGCGGCTGTATGCGAAAACGGCGACTACTTTGTTGGAGGGCTCTTTGACCCCCCTGGAATCGGAATGTTCATCTCCATCGCGGACTGCGATGACTCCACCCAGACTTCCATGAAATCTGCCACCAGCATCAGCTTTGACGACGTGAAAGACCTGGGTGACGGTGGCGAATTCGGGCCCCAAGTAGCCTACCTGGTCACACTCGCCTACGGCCAAGCCATCGGCGCTGAGCTCACCGACTACTCGGGCGACGCCGTCGTCAATGGCTTCATGGCCGGTTTCGCCCTTGACCTAGACGACGAGCCCGTTTCCGGTGCTGTCTTGGGTGGCGGTGGTGTCGACTTTTACTACCTGGACACCGATGTGTCCGACGGCATGTTCGTCACGGGTGAAGAACGAAACACATCGACAGACGCTGGCGCCCGCGCCATCTTCGTCGGACCTGGCGCACCCATCTTCAGCTACACCGCAGAAGATGGCGGCACCCATACCTGGGACCCACAGTTGTTCGGCTCTCTCCCAGGTTACGCTTCCTTCCTACTTTTCAATGCAATCAACTAAGGATATTATCATGCGATTTACAATACTTCCCCTCGTTCTCACCCTCGGCATTTTCGCCTGTGGTGACAAGGATGAAGACACTAGCTCACACACCGACCACGATGCAGATGCAGATGCAGACGCAGACGCAGATGCAGATGCAGATGCAGATGCCGACGCAGACACAGATGCCGACGCAGATGCCGACGCAGACGCAGATGCCGACGACACCGGCGGTGGAGACGACACAGGCTCAACCGGCGCAGGCTTTTCACTCAGCGGCGTAGCCGTTGACGCCTTTGCTCCAACACCGGGCACCATGGCCGCAGCCGGAACCTGCGTCTACGTTGCAGACCCGACTCCCGTAGTCTTGGGCGGCGGCGAGCTCGATGTTCTTGGCGGAGGCATGGTCGGTGAAGGCGGTGCTTGGTCCGTGGACGGCATCGTCACAACCGCAGCCCTTGGCCTGGTTGTCCTTCTGACCGATTGTCCTTCAGAAGACCCCGAGTTTGCACCGACGTTCTTCCCATCGGGTACCGGTGTTAGCTCGAGCACATACAGCGAGCTTGGTGACGGCGAATCCGCCGATGGCCTGATCGTTTACATGCTCAACAACGATGCGCTGGCTCTGATTGACGGCAACTTGGCCGCAGTGGGCCACGGTTCTAGCTTCACCGACACAGGCGGACTGATCAACTTCGTCTTTGACGCGGCCGGAGACCCGGTAGCGGATGCATCCGTGTTCTGTAGCGATGGCTCTGACCCATCCTTGTGCCCCGTGTACTACAACACGGGTCTTGGCGAGTGGGGCTTCTCTTTCATCGGTGAGATGGGAGTCGCTACCTCCACGGGCGCAGATGGCCTCGCTGTTCTTCCAGCAGCTCCGGTCACCACATACAGTGTGAGCCACGAAGACAAGAGCTTCGACTCAGCCACCATGGGCTCTTTGCCCGGCCTGGCATTCTTCGTTGCGATGTTCGAGACTGTAGAAGAAACAGAACCAACAGAAGAGGGGTAACGGCCCAGCACAAACCGTCTTCGTTTTATTGAAGACAGTGCACTTTTGAGCGACCCTTTTCCGAAAGGGTCGCTTTTTTGTTGCCATCGAAATGCAGTACGGGCATCCTTCGGTCGGGTCAGTCTTACATTTTCGTGACGTTTGCCTCCTGACTCGATAGAGTGACCGTCCATTTACTAAGGATACACCATGTATAAGTTGCTTTTCTCAGGATTATTCCTGTTCGCACTCGGCTGCACTGACGATAAAAATGATACCAGCGATCCGATCGTAGCTGATGCCGACGCTGATGCCGACGCTGATGCCGACGCTGATGCTGAT
>CAWVVG010000254.1:0-5477 GCA_963932775.1 uncultured bacterium | reverse complement strand
CTACCAAGTAGGGACGGTGGTAAAGATTCTCAAGTCCGTGAAGATGCCCGGCAACAAACTGTCCGTGATCATTCAAGGGCTCGCCCGGATCAGGGTCAAGAACTGGGACCATACCGACCCGTTCTTGCGCGCAGAAGTCGAAGTGTTCGAGGAGGCGACCGAGCATCCAGAGGAGCTGAACTCCAAGATGGGATCGCTCCGTGAGCTCGCACAGCGGATCATTGACCTCTCTCCCCAGATTCCATCAGAGGCGAGCTTCTTGGTTCGGAGTATCGACAACCCTGGCGTGCTTGCCGATATCGTCGCGAGCAACCTGGGCATCAGTGTGGAGGACAAGCAAGACCTGCTTGAGACCTTTGGCACTTCCGAGCGAATGGACAAGGTCGTCACCTTACTCAATAAAGAGATCCAGGTTCTCGAGCTGTCCAATAAGATTCAGTCTGAGGTCAAGGGAGAGATGGACAAGGCTCAACGTGAGTACTTCCTACGGGAGCAACTCAAGGCCATCCAGAAGGAGCTTGGAGAGGTCGATGACCGCCAAGATGAGTTCGATGAACTCAAGAAGATGATCAAGAGCGCACATATGCCCAAGGAAGTTGAGAAAGTGGCGTTCAAGGAGCTCAAGCGCATGTCTCGGATGAGCCCCGGTGCCGCCGAGTATACCGTGAGCCGTACCTACATTGACTGGCTTGTGGACTTGCCTTGGGACAAGTCCACTGAAGACATTCTTGATATCCAACTCGCTTCGGACATCCTCGATGAGGACCACTACGGGCTGGAGAAAGTTAAGACGCGTATTCTTGAATACCTGGCGGTTCGCAAGCTCAAGAAGGACATGAAAGGGCCCATTCTCTGCCTTGTCGGTCCCCCTGGAGTCGGCAAGACATCCTTGGCCAAGTCGGTCTCTCGGGCGCTCGGACGAAAGATGCAGCGGATTTCGCTCGGTGGTGTTCGGGACGAAGCCGAAATTCGCGGTCACAGACGGACCTACATTGGGTCTCTCCCAGGAAAGGTGATCAAGTGCATCAAGAAAGCGGGCTCAAACAACCCCGTGTTCGTACTCGATGAGATTGACAAGCTGGGTGCCGACTACCGAGGCGACCCAAGTTCCGCGCTGCTCGAGGTCTTGGACCCAGAGCAGAACGACACCTTTGTCGACCACTATTTGGATGTTCCATTCGACTTGTCCGGCGTGCTGTTCATCGCAACTGCCAACCAGATGCACCCCATTCCAGGGCCTCTTCGGGACCGGATGGAGGTCTTGGAGATTCCTGGCTACACCATGGAAGAGAAGGTGAAGATTGCGAAGTCTTACATCATCCCTGAGGTGGTAGAGAACCACGGAATCACCAACGAACACATCGAGCTGACCGACGAGGGAATTCGATTCTTGATCGAGTCGTACACACGGGAAGCGGGCGTTCGGACCTTGAAGCGAGAGTTGGCCAGTGTGGCTCGCTGGGTTGCCAAGGATGTGGCTTCCGACACCCATACGGGGAAGGTCATTATCGGCCCCGAGCAAGTGGAAGAAATTCGCGGTCCGATCAAGTACTTCTCTGACGTAGCCGAGCGGACTGCAGTCTCCGGCGTTGCGACGGGTATGGCCTGGACCGCAGCGGGTGGGGACATTCTGTTTATTGAGGCCACCAAGATGAAGGGCAAGGGGAACCTCAAGCTCTCCGGCTCTCTGGGTGATGTCATGAAGGAGTCCGTCGGTGTTGCAAGCAGCTTCATCAAGGCTTCGGCGGTTGAGCTTGGGATCGACCCAGACGACTTCGCTAAGCATGACATTCACATCCACGTGCCCTCCGGCTCCATCCCGAAGGATGGTCCATCTGCAGGTGTCACCATGCTCACTGCCATCGTTTCATTGTTCACGGGAATTCCCGTCGACAACGAGCTGTCGATGACGGGTGAAGCCACTCTCCGTGGCGCTGTACTTCCCGTGGGTGGCGTCAAAGAGAAGGTGTTGGCCGCTCATCGTGCAGGAATAAAGCGAATCATTCTTCCTGAGAAGAACCGCAAAGATCTGCCTGACATTCCTGAGGAAATCACGAAAGATGTGGAGTTCCACTTCTGTGGCCGCATGGAGGACGTGCTCGGCATCGCCCTCGGTACTGAAAAGCTGGCGGCTCGGCGTGCTGAGGTAGAGGCTGAGATTGAGGCCAAGAAGGAAGCGCGTCGCATCTCGGATCAGGGTAAGGAAGCGCTCGCATAGGCGGAGCTTCCAATGCCCATCCCCACGAAAATTTTGATAGCGAACCGCGGTGAAATCGCGGTTCGTGTAATTCGGGCTTGCCATGAGATGGGCATTCAGACGGTCGCGGTTTATTCCGACGCGGATCGGGACGCTCTTCACGTTCGAAATGCTGTAGAGGCCGTCCACATTGGGCCGGCCCCGAGCGCCGAGTCATATTTACTTGGAGACCGAATCCTTGAAGCGGCCCGGAGTACGGGTGCCGATGGGATTCATCCTGGGTACGGATTTCTTTCCGAGAATGCTGGATTCGCGCGGAAGGTCATTGAGTCGGGCATGACCTGGATCGGCCCTTCTCCAGAAGCCATTGACGCGATGGGCTCAAAGACCGAGAGTCGGGTTCGTATGGCCGCGGCCGGTGTCCCCATCGTGCCCGGAACCAAGGAGCCACTTCAGTCCTCTGAGGAGGCCGAGCAGAAGGCCATTGAGCTCGGGTTTCCGGTGATGCTCAAGGCGAGCGCCGGCGGTGGCGGAAAGGGCATGCGGCAGGTGGACCGGGTTGAAGATATTGCCAGCGGTCTCGCCGCCGCCAAGTCCGAGGCTGCGAACTCTTTTGGCGATGACTCGGTCTACATTGAGAAGCGAATTGTCGGCCCACGCCATGTTGAGGTGCAGATACTCGCTGATTCTCATGGAACGACCCTTCACCTGTTTGAGCGGGACTGCTCGGTTCAACGACGAAACCAGAAGGTCCTCGAAGAGACACCTTGCCCAGTCTTGGACCCAGAGGTTCGTGCCAAGATGTGCGAAGTGGCCATTTCTGCGGCGGAGGCTGTGGACTATGTGGGCGCCGGTACGATTGAGTTCTTGCTCGCCGGCGATGGGTCCTTCTACTTTCTCGAGATGAATACCCGCTTGCAAGTGGAACACCCCATCACCGAGATGGTGACCGGAATCGACCTGGTACAAGCACAGATACGGATTGCCGGAGGCGAGCCCATCGGAGTCAGGCAAGACGAAATTCGGCAGAATGGTCATGCGATTGAGTGCCGGATTTATGCAGAAGATCCCGACAATAACTGGGCACCGTCACCTGGGAAGATCCATGGGTACCGCGAGCCTGGGGGTCCGTGGGTGCGGGTGGATGCCGGTGTGTACGCAGGCGCAGAAGTCTCTCTATTTTATGATCCCATGGTCGCGAAGTTGATTGTCTGGGGAGTGAATCGGGACGAAGCGATTCGCAGGGCCCGCAGAGCGTTGTCGGAGTACCGGGTTCGGGGAATCGCGACCAATACGGAGTTCTTTCGGAACCTGTTGTCTGACCCGGATTTTTTGTCAGGGCATTACGACACGTCCTTTTTGTCGTCCGAGCGCATGGAGTCATGGGGCAGGGGCGACGACCAAGTCGAGGTGGCGGTCATCGCTGCAGCAATCGCGGCATTTGAGCGGGACCACACGACTCAGCGGCCGAGCGCTAACCAGGCCACGGGCTCTTCTTGGCGATGGAGTCTTCGATGAAACCAGGATTGGAATATTTAGTGGGCCGAGGCGATGACGAACGCCATGTCCGCGTTCGCCGTCTTGGAAAAACTTCATCGGGAAGCATCCGGTATGGGGTGACGATCGATGAGGGCCCGGAGCTTGAGATCGATGCTGTTCGGCCGGTAGAGGACGTGTTGTCATTGGTTCACCAAACCCGGAGCTGGGAGGCTGGCCTGGTAGAGACTGAGGATGGCTTCGAAGTTGAGGTGATGGGGGTCCATCATGAACTCGATGTCATCGACCCTCGCCGGAAGGCGCTTCGGATGTCTGAGGTCGCGGGCACCAATGCGGTCAAAACACAGATGCCAGGGCGTGTGGTTCGGATTCTTGTGGCGGAAGGTGACGAGGTGGTGGAAGGCCAGCCAGTCATCGTGCTGGAGGCCATGAAGATGGAGAATGAACTGAAGTCACCGTGCACAGGGACCGTGGCTCGGGTGTGCGTAAATGACGGCGATCAGGTACAAGCTCGTTCCACATTGATTGAATTCGCATAGGAGGCTCCATGGGAAACGACCGCTGGAAAGGGGAAACCTTGGACCCGACATTGTCCCGTTTTCCCCTTCGAAAACAGGAGTTTGCACGTTCTGGTGGAGAGCCGGTTTTGGACATATACGGCCCGGATGACCCGCCCAAAGAGGTTGGGTTTCCTGGAGAGTACCCGTATACCCGAGGCATCCGGCCCACGGGATACCGTGGCCGTTTGTGGACCATGAGACAATACGCAGGGTTTGGCACCGCTGCGGAGTCAAACGAACGATATCGATACCTCCTTGGCCAGGGAACATCGGGGCTCAGTGTGGCCTTTGATTTGCCGACCCAGATGGGCTTTGATTCCGACCATGAGGCCGCAGCGGGTGAGGTCGGCAAGGTCGGAGTGGCCATCGATACCATCGCCGATATGCGGCAATTATTTGATGGTATTCCTTTGGATAAAGTCAGCACGTCAATGACCATCAACTCAACGGCCTCCACCTTGTTGGCAATGTATTTGGGTGTGGCCGATGACCAGGGTGTGGCTTGGTCAGCCGTGCGAGGCACCATTCAGAATGATGTGCTCAAAGAGTACATCGCCAGAGGCACCTACATTTACCCACCCCGGGCATCCATGCGCGTCATCACTGACATCTTCGGCTTCTGTCGGGACAAGGTGCCACGCTGGAACACGATTTCAATCTCGGGCTACCACATCCGAGAAGCAGGAAGCACGGCGGCTCAAGAGATCGCCTTCACCCTTGCGGACGGGATTTCATACGTGGACGCTGCACTGTCTGCCGGGCTTGAGGTGGACGATTTCGCACCCAGGTTGAGCTTCTTTTTCAATGCCCACAACAATCTCCTGGAGGAAGTAGCGAAATTTCGAGCGGCTCGGCGGATGTGGGCTCACATTATGCGCGAACGATTTGGTGCAAAGGACCCTCGGTCCTGGCAAATGCGTTTCCACACGCAGACAGCCGGCTCGACGCTGACGGCACAGCAGGTGGACAACAATGTGGTCCGTGTTGCACTTCAGGCCCTCGCTGCAGTGATGGGGGGTAGCCAGAGCCTTCACACCAACAGTCGAGACGAGGCGTTGGCTCTACCGACCGAAGATTCGGTGCGCATTGCTCTTCGAACCCAGCAACTCATTGCCCTGGAGAGTGGGGTAGCTGATTTTGTAGACCCATTGGCCGGAAGCTATGTGGTGGAGCAGTTGACCGATGAGCTCGAGGCCGATGCATTGGGCCTTATTGCGGAGGTT
>CAWVVG010000253.1:0-5513 GCA_963932775.1 uncultured bacterium | reverse complement strand
GCGCAAAAATACCGACGCGCCAGGCATTATCCTCGAGGGTATCGGCGCTCACCACATCGAATGGGGATGCTTCAGCCTGCAATGAGCCCACAGCGACGAGCGCTCCCATGAAGCACGCTAGCGTGTTGATTGTGCGGGTCATTGTGTCACCTCCAGCGAAGCCGCCAAGGGCGCATGATCAGACAAGCCGATGGTTTCAAGGCCACCTTGCTCTGTACCTTGAAGCGCCAGGCCACTCCCAGCGACCCATTGGCCATTGGTAAATAGGTAGTCCAGGGTGCGAGTCCACTCCACGCCATCTCCACTAAAGGTGAACCAAGCCGCGTTGTCTTCGGCATATCCATCCAATGGCATCGCGCTTTCGAAGTCCCCAAAGAGCCCATCCAGCCAGGTCTCCTCGCCCTCGTAGCTGTCCCCCTTGAACCGGCCATCGCATTCATCGGGGAAGTCACTCAGCATCTCCGAACCGGCCGGGAGAGAGTTGAAGTCACCACCGGCAACAAACAATGAGCCTGCATCATCCAGGGCTTGGAGCTCGTCTTCCAAAATTTCGATCTGCGACTGCTTTGTGCCGTCCTCGGAGAACGCCTCAAGGTGGGTGTTCACCGACCAGAGGTCAGCGAGGCCTGGAACCTCCACCTTGGCCCGAAGGATCGCCCGCTTCAGGTAGAAATAACGGTCCAAGGAAGACTGGTCTGTCTGCAGAGGCAGGGCAATACGCTTGGCCTTTTTCAGCGGCCAGCGCGACAGCGTGGCGATTCCTGACTCCGTTCTCCCGAGCCCATCGCTCGGAATGAAGTCGGACTTCCACTGGGATGCATAGGCGCCATAGTTGAGATCGGTGTGGTCAAGCAGGTACTGGACTTGGTCCAGATAGGCACTGCGAAGGGCCTCAGCATCCACTTCTTGAAGCAGCAAGATATCGGGGTCGGCTTGGCGAATCGCTTCAGCAAGCCCTGCCATATTCACCTGCACCTCTTTGAGGGTCATGTTGTACCGGTCGCCACACTCCCAGAAAAAGAGGACTCGGGCCCCACCAAATTTGATGTTGTAGGTGATGACGGTCAATGGACCCTCGGGTGCATCCCGGGATGTCAGTTCCTTGGCCTCGTACATTACTGCGGGCTCGACAGGCTCAAAGCCCGTCCGAAACATCAAAGCGTCACACCCTGCCAAAAACACCAGGGAGAACAAGAGCGAGAGTCGCTGCATAATGGGCCATCCTTTGCCAGAGAGAGGCACGTAGGAAGCAAAGCCCGTACGCGCAAGCCAGATATGGAAAAGTTTGGCCTCGTTCCAGGCCTTCTCAGTCCACTGCGAGGCCGGCTTGAAGTAAAAGCCAGCCGTTCGCCTCGAGCTTGATCTCGGGCTGATCAACCCGGAGGATTTTCCCTTCTGTCGCTTCCACCGCGATGAACTCGTCCAGAGCCAAGGTTGGAATCGGAATATCGGGCGCAAAATTGGCCGAGTTGCCCAACAACAAGGGGAGCATGCCTTCCAGCAGCGCCACAGCCTCACCCGGGTCCACCGAGTCGGGTACTTCACGGACTCCGATGGCCTGCTCGACGTGGTCGGGCCGCGAATCGATCTCGATCCGAATCACACCCAGTTCAGCTACATCAGCGTTCACATGGGCACTGGCATTCAAGGCGAACCGTAAAACCTCGCCATCGTTCCGGTTGAAGACCACCTCCCATTCACCGATGGTGACCACGGCCGCCCAATCGTCAGACTCGGTGGGCGTCAGCACAGGTGGCAAGTTCAAGGACATCACAACGGTATCGCTGGGGCCCAGGGGCTCTGCAAGTGCACCACCCGAGAGCAAGCCCAATACCATGCCTTCCATCTCGATGTCCGTGGCCAGACCCGTCTGCCAGAAGGCAAACCCAAGCTGGTTCAAGATGTCATCATCGATGGCGGCCCAGAATGGCTGCGTCTTGTAGGTGGGCCAATCCGGGGCCGCTCCCACAGTCCTCAGAGAGCCCGCATGGGGTGGAAGTTCGATGGCATCCAAGGCCATCACTCGTGCGTCTACCTCAAAGCGAATCCCGCTCTGGGCAATCTCAAGACTGGACAAGCGAAGGTCCATTCCCAGGTCGTCACTAAAGGTCGGACCCACCGCAAAGGACGTAAGGCTGTCCTCTACAAAGGTGGCCACCTGGGCTCGAAATGCGTCTTCAATGGCCTGCTCAATGAATGTCTCGGTCCATTCAGCGATGGTGCTCTCCATAAAATCAGGCACCCACTCCATCGTAAGGCTCATGCCTGCAATCGCGACCTCGACCTCGGTCACATCTACACGAACGATGCCATTGGATGCAACTACCGTGGACGTCATTGCAGCATCCACGCTGAGTACCGAGGTACTGCCCGTGCTCTCCACCCAAGAATACCAACTGACCCCAAGCAGATCGAAGTCGATCGCTATTGCATCGAGGCTGACCACCGCTTCAAGGTAGCCATCGTTCGGCACAATATCTACGCGGGCTCGACCCAAGGAAATTGCAGTCGGCGTAAAGATGGCATCTCCCATATCAACTGGGCTGCCGATGAGCGGCTCCAACAGCGCGGGGTCTTCGAATGCGAGTTCTAAGAGTCCGGAGATATCATCCGGAATGTCGTCATCGTCATCGAGAATCTCGCCATCGATTTCCATGCGAATGGCATTGCCAATCCACTCAGAGGGTCCGTTTACCGGGCCGGCATGGAAGGCGCGGCCATCGGTCGAACGCGCTCCTGCGGAGTCCTCCACCTGTGAACTCAGCATCTGAATCCCAGGCTCCCAGCCCATGTCGGCACTAAAGCGCCCGGTCTCACCGACCGGAAAAGACTCTCCATTAATGGTGACGGTTTCAACGCTTCCGGCACCGGTCTCAACCGTTCCCGTGACCGTTCCAGACCCCTGGTTATCAAAGCTCCCTGGCTGAGGGAAGTCCACCGACAACGCCAGCCTATCTTCAACCTCAGACTCTCCGTCCAAAGCAGCATCTTTAGATGTGTCAGAAGAAGAACAACCAAAAACGATGAGTAAGGTCCAAAGCATGACCACAACTTAAATCAAGATTTGGTGAATCGGAAGACTCTCCTCTCTATTTCACCCCCTTGTCACGGCTCCAGACCACGACCGCAGACCCTCACACATCCACGCCACCTCGCCATACCAAATGCTTCGGGGTTACTCCTGAGCACGCTGTAAACCCCGGAAAGCCTAGGCATGACCCAAAAAATACCTACCAAGTTTCTCGGGGCCGCAGTGAGTCTGCTCTTGTCCTTGGCCCTGATCGAAGGCATCGGACGCACCGCAATCTCTGAAGCTCCCGCCCGTCAAGATGGCTTCCTCGCCGACCCCAAGCTCGGCTGGACCCTCCCGGCCGGAACGACCATGATGTGGAGAGGAAAGCTTGCCAAGATCAACAGCCTGGGACTCCGTGGCCCAGAGCCGCGATCGGGTGCCACCACCCGTATGCTTATCGTCGGTGATTCATCGGTATTCGGAGACGGCCTGAGCGATGGGCAGACCATGGCCGCGCAGGTATCTGCCCTACTCGGGCCCGATGTCGATGTACAGAACGGTGGCGTGCCCGGCTACACCTGCGAGCAGAGCCGCGTACTCTTGGACCGAGTCTTGGTCCGTTTCCAGCCGGACATTCTCATCTCCTACAACCAACACTCGGACTTCCGCCGGGCAAACCCCGATGACCGAGTCATGTTTGCCGCCGGGCTCGGGGCCTTGGGCTCCACAGGGATCGGACGCCTCATCAGCGCCGGTATGATCTGGAGGCGGATGCAATCCAATGGCGCCAACCTGGACCGAAGCGAGTACCAACGGTGCCTCTCAGAGATGGCTTCAGCTCATCGAGCACGGGGCGGTAAGATGGCCTTTGTAGTGCCGATCACCGAGGTTGATTTTGCCGACTCCCCTTTCTTTGGTGAGCCAGAACCGGAAGATGAAGGCAGCCGTTTGTCCGACTATCGGCAGACCATGAAGGACGTGGCGGGCCGGTACAGTGCCGTGCTGGTCGACGGACCGAAGGCTGTCCGCGCCACCGGGTTGACGGGCAACGCAGCCCTGCAGGACCCGGTTCACCCCACAGCCGCCGGCCAGAAAGCCCTGGCCCAGAGCATCGTCACAGCACTTCGGCAGGCAGGCTGGTAAATCGGCGCCATCAGTACCAAGGTCAATGAGAACACAGTCGAGATTGGCAACAAGAGGCCACAGGCGATAGCTGGCAGCCCAAACAGGAGCCCACCATGGCACTTCAAGCAGGAATCGTCGGACTGCCCAATGTGGGCAAGAGCACCCTATTCAACGCGTTGACCGCCGCGGGTGCGGAGAGTGCGAACTACCCGTTCTGCACCATCGAGCCGAACACGGGCATCGTACCGGTGCCCGACACACGTCTTGAGCAGCTGCAAGGGGTCATCAACAGCCAGCAGATCATCCCAGCGACCGTAGAGATACTCGACATCGCCGGGCTTGTTCGGGGTGCCAGCAAGGGCGAGGGCCTCGGCAACCAGTTCCTCGGACACATCCGCAGCGTGGATGCCGTCCTCCATGTGGTTCGCTGCTTCGACGACCCGGATGTGATTCATGTGGATGGCTCGGTGGACCCAAGACGGGACATCGACACCATCGATACCGAGCTCATCTTCGCGGACTTGGACAGCCTCGAGCGCAGACTCAAGCGGTATGGAAAGAGTGCAAAGAGCGGCGACAAAGAAGCCATGTTGCATGTGGCGACGGCTGAAAAGCTGGTTGAGCTGCTCAACGAGGGCAAACCAGCCCGGGCAGGAGACTGGACAGAAGACGAGCTTGGGTCGGTCAAGGACGCGAAGCTCATCACCCACAAGCCGGTGCTCTATGTGTGCAATGTCGACGAGAGTGGCATGGCCGGTGACAACGAGTTTGTCAGCATCGTACGGGCCCGTGCGGAAGCCGAGAACGCCGGCATCGTCATTATCTGCGGCCAGGTAGAGGCGGAGATCTCAGAGCTGGACACCGAAGACAAGCTCGCTTTTCTTGAAGACCTGGGCCTCACGGAGCCCGGCCTCAACCGCCTCGCCCGCCAGACCTATGGACTGCTGGGGCTGCACACCTACTTCACCGCCGGCCCCAAAGAGATTCGTGCCTGGACCTTCCACAATGGTTGGTGCGCACCTCAGTGTGCCGGAGTCATCCACACCGACTTCGAGCGCGGCTTCATCAAAGCCGAGGTCTACGCCATCCCCGATCTACTCGAGCACGGCAGTGAGACGGCACTGAAGAGCGTGGGCAAGCTTCGAGTCGAAGGCAAGGCATACGAGGTGAAGGACGGCGATGTCATGCACTTTCGGTTCAATGTGTAGAGCGGATGCTCAAAACAGTTTCGGTCAATCTCCACCGAAACCAAGAGAGATGATGCAATGAGCCCACCCATTTCCGCCAGTATCAATCTCGTCTTCGATGTTTCGTGGACCCAGATTCATGTGCTCAAGTATGAGACGCGCATGAAGCCATCATGGGCTTGCAGGGC
>CAWVVG010000252.1:0-5572 GCA_963932775.1 uncultured bacterium | reverse complement strand
AGGCGGCGCTGGATGCAGGAGAAGCAGAAACAGCGCTCGAGCTTTGCAACGAAGTTCTGAGCCAGGTGCCGAGCCACCCGGGTGCCCAATTTGTGAAGGGCGATGCTCTGCGGGTCTTGGGACACCTCGTCGAAGCCTCCGAAGCGTACCGATCTGCCGCTCTATCGCGACCCGAGCATGCTGCATCGTGGGCTTCTCTGGCCTACACCAGCTTTGAACTTCTGGACTTTGAGGAGGCCCGACGCTCAGTTGGCCGTTCAGTACGAGAAGACCCACGCAACCCAGAGGCATGGTGGGTCCGCTCCTTGCTCCAAGAATGGCGGGGAGACTTTGCCGGTGCGCAGCGAAGCCTCGCCCATGCCCAATGGATTGACCCTGTTGGCTTTCCCATGCCACCGACGCTGACCGACGCTCAGGTAAAGAGACTGCTTGATGAGGCCATCGACAAGCTTCATCCTGACTTCCGAGGCTTGCTCGCCAACGTTGGCATCATCCTCGATGAAATCCCCTCCATGGAGGTACTGCTTCAGTACCACCCGCCCCCTTCACCGCTCGAGGTGCTCGGTTATTTCTCAGGCAAGTCAGTGCTCGAAAAGAGTACCGACGAACCGTGGAGTCAAATCCCGGCCTCCATTGTTCTTTTTCGACGCAACCTGTCTCGAATTTCAAGTGACCGGGACGATCTCATCAACCAACTTCGGCTGACCTTGTTTCATGAAGTCGGGCATGTCCTCGGTCTCGACGGAGATGACCTGTACATGGGTCAGGCCGATTAGTTGACGTCCGACTCAGCCACGGATTACGGGTCGCATACTTTGGGGAAGTAGCTCAGTTGGGAGAGCGCAGCGTTCGCATCGCTGAGGTCGGGGGTTCGAGCCCCCTCTTCTCCACCATTTTATCAGCCTTGAGTGGCCCCTATCAGGCCCACCTTGGCGAATTCATTCGACCACTTCGAACCAAATCCAGCCGTAGCCATCTTCTCGATCCCGCTGCACTAAGCGCACACCATCCACTTCCCAGGTGCCCCCGTTCGCCAAGAATGGGGCAATTTTTGGTGCTTGGGTCCAGTCCTCACGAAACCACATCACCCACTGAATTTCTTCGTCTCGAACCCACCGGGCGAAACCATGTTGGTCGCCCGCAGCCACAGGAACATCGAACCAACTGACCATCTCGTGCCCATTCGGACGGCGGCGAATCCAACATGCCGGTATGTTGTCGATGACCATCGGCGTGCCCTCAGCCACATTTTCTTCTACCCAAAGCGCAAGCTCAAGTTGGGGACGATACCACTCCTCAGAACGAGCACGCTGGCGTTCGGTCTCATTCAGATTTGAGCCAACAGCTTGGCCCAGGCCAGCGATCATCAGCATCACTCCTGCCGCAGGTCCGAGCACGCTTCCCAGGCGGTCCACCACCTGCCACATCCCAAGAACCGCCACAGGAATCACCACGGGAATGATCGGACACAACCACTTCCAGTAGAGATTGTGACTCGGTACATGCTGCCCGACAAAACCAATTCCTGCCCACAAGCCAAGCATAAGTACCGATTGGACCACACCCGAACGGAGGGCACCATGTGGCAACCGGAGGGACGTCCACCACGCAACTCCCAAGCCAATCCAAACTCCCCACCCAATTCGCCAAGGAAGCAGCCAGCCAAGCAAGCCAGCACTCACCGACACCCCATTCTTCCACCAGGCTCCAGGAGCTTCCGCTTCTGCCCCCAAGCCAGTCTCCAGGTTCACGGCCACCGAATGAGACCAAAATGCCCAGGTTCCGTGATCGACCCGGCAATACAAGGCCCACAAGAACACGGCACCAAACAACGGCAGCCATGCCCGCAACAAACGGCTCAATCGTGGCCCGCGCCCCAAGCTGTGGAGAGCAAGAACCGGAACCAGCACCAAGGCTGCATCAAACCGAACCAGAAAGGCACCTGCGGCGCAGAGCCCAGCTACAAGCATGCGCTCCAGGCCCAAGGCCATCAGTAGTCCCACGAAAAATGCAGCGGCCAAGGGCTCCCGCAGCGTACTCGCTGAGTACAGAGCGAACTCCGGCTGTACGATCAACAGCAACCCAGCCGCCCATCCAGCTCGGGTACCACCCATGCGGACCGCCCACGCCACAGCGAGCCCCAAAGCGACCACCCCACCCAGCAGGCTTACGGCTCGACCGGCGAACACCGCATCACCCACAAGCCCGTGAACCATCGCCGCCGCAGCGTAGTACCCGGGCATGTGATTCATGTCGTAGTGAAGAAAGCCACCGTCCAGCACCCCCTGGATCATTGCCAGGTTTCCGTAGTCCGATTCTTCCCAACCCGCGTAACGACCCATCAGCCACAGACGCCAAACTGTGCCCAACAGGACCGAGACGGTCACAGGAAGGGCGCGCGGCGAAAGGAAACGATGGGCCATCAGTTGGCAGTCTCTCATATACGACCGCCTGCTGCAGTCCCTCAGTCGATGTCGTGGAACAAGGGTTCCTTCTCCAGGGTCACAAGGAGCATCTCAAGAGTTCGGCGTGCGTCATCATTGAGATTAACAAACTGCACCCCACACCCCGATGAGTTGCCTTGGTCGTCGGTCCGATGCCAACGAACGATCCCCTTGATTGGAATGGCGTCACTGCCTTCCACGCCCACCGCAAGCTCAACTTCATCGCCGATCGCAGGTGGGCTGAAAGTGGAGACGAATACGCCCCCTTCCGAGATATTCTCAGCGAAGCCCATGAAGAAATTGGATTCGCTCTTGATGTTCACTTGGGCATGAAGAACCATGCGCATTGCAATGCGTTTCTCCGCAGCCAAGCGCTCAGCTTGTTCCCGGGCCAGCTTATCCGCAGCCACCATTTCAGTTCGCTCGCTTTCGTTCGCTTCGGTCCATTCGGCCATTGGATTCAACCCCTTTGTTCTGTAATCGGCATTTTGTCCCTCCCGCGATAGCAGGAGACCTATGGCCAGTACAACAAAACATAGCACTGCACCCAAAGAAAGGTCGACAGAAGATCCACGAATAGTGAGTGGGCATGCGTTGGCCTCGGATGGCGTAGAATTGTATTGGCGGGCAGTTGGCGACGGCCCTTGGATCGCCTGCTGCAATGGGGTCGGTGTCAGCACGTTTTTCTGGAAGTACATCGTCGCTAATTTCTCGGACCGATACACAGTGATCGTCTGGGATTACCGGGGCCATGGGCGCAGCCAAAGAGACCTCGACCCCCTCACCACCGACATGAGCATTGAACGGCATGCCAACGACTTCGCCGCAGTGCTTCACTCCATCGGCGAGAGCCTTGGCCTCGATGCACCTCAGCCAGCACTAGTACTGGGTCACAGCATGGGGTGTCAGGTTGCCCTGGAGCTCCGGCGACGGTCACCTGAATTGACCGAAGGCTTGGTCCTCATGCTCGGTACAGCCGGTAAGAGCCTGACTACCTTCTTTGACTGGAGCCACTCGCCCAAGCTTTTTAAGCTCGCACACCGAGCGCTCTTTCAGGCGGGCCCGCGCGCAAACGACGTGATCCGACCCATATTGGAGTCCCCAATTGCGTTTGCATTCGCGACCCGATTCGAACTGGTGGACCCGTACTACACCGCCAGTGAGGACTTCATCCCATACCTGGAGCACCTCGCCACGCTGGATTTCAGGCTGTTCATCGAGAATGTCTGCCAGACCAATGAGCATGACGCATGGGACCTGCTCCCTGACCTGGACCGCCCCTTGCTCGTCATCGCTGCCGAGAATGATAAATTCACGCCCATGTGGTGCTCAGAAAAGATTGCCCAGGACACACCAGGAGCCGAATTAATGGTCCTCGCAGACGCGAGCCATGCTGCATTGATCGAGCAGCCGGACACCATCAATCATCGACTCGAACGCTTCATCCAAGAACGAATGCCGGTCAGCTGGTAGCAGCGACCCGTTCGGCTTCATTTTTAAAATGCTGAACCGTCTCTGGCAGCGTCCGTCCCACCAGCGATCGCATAATGGATCCGGGCACGAACATTCCGACCTGCACTTCGATGAAATAAAGCGCGCGGGTATGCTTTCCATCAGCGGTGGGTGTCAGATCCCAGCCGCCGGAGTTCACCTTAAACGGTCCATCAAGCAATTCCCACCGCACCTGAAGAGGGCCCGTTTTCCGAATGCGCAGCGTGTAGCGGATTCGCTTCACTACCTTGATCTCGAACGCCACATCCCATTCGTCATCTGCTGAACGAACGACCTCGCAGGACTCGATTTCAGGTAAAAAATGAGGGTATCGTGTGAAATCGGAAATCACCGACATCAACACCGACGGTACAACCTCAATATCGACTTCATGGCGAGCTGATGGCACTTTGTTTTCTAACGCCCCCGACGCCGACGCCGGCGACCCTTCCGTTTGTTGGCACCTTGCGGGCCGTCACTCCGGTTGTCTCCACCACTGGCCGAGAAGTCTACTCCCAACCATTCGCCCCAACGAGAACCCACCGCTGCGACCATCGTCCGATACCGGCGCATTCCTGGGTCTGCTTTGACAATGCGAAACGCTTCATCGCGCGCGCTCAACAACTGCTGATGATCGAGCACGGGGTCTGCCCACCGAAATAACGGTGCTTCCTCTGCTCCTTCACCCAACATCGCCTGCCATCCGCGTTCCTTGAGATCCATCTCAGCGATCTTGTAGCCGTCATTCTCAGCCACCAGATTGCCCAAGCGATGCTTCGCATCTTCGGAAGGGTTTTCAGCCATCACGAAAAGGCATCGACCGGGTTCAGCGCCCTGGCCCACATGCCCTCGGAGACGATGTAAACGAGCAAGCTCATGGTGGTCCGCATGCTCAACCACAACAACAACCGCATTACTCACCTGAGGGGCTTCCTCGATGTGCGTGGTGGCAACCAACACGTCCAAGCGGCGATGCTGAAAGTCCTCAAACACCCGAATCCGATCCTCGCGACTCATCGCCGAACAATACACACCGATGCGTACCCCTTCGAGTGCATCGGCCTGAAGGTCTGTGGCATACTGCAGCGCTTGCTTGGGCCCAAGCAGGTCACCATCGGTTCCCACTGGGAACACGACGTAGGCCTGGCGTCCCTCCTCCACTGCCTCGCGAACTACCGCGTAGGCATCGAGGCGGTCAGCCTGCTCAAAAATGTCGCCCTTACAGCGGACTGGGTAGTCGTTCTGGACTGTGGACATTTGGTACTCACCAAACACAGTCAACGTGAGGCTACTCGGAATTGGTGTCTCGGTGATGACCAAGAGGTCTGGACTCGGTCCACTTTCAACCAAGCGGGCGGGGTCCACAGTGCCGTACTCGCTCCGTTCCTCCACCACGACTAAACCAAGTTTTTTCCACTTTACCGAACCATCAAGCAAGGCGGTGGTTCCAAAGACGATGTTGCACTCACCCCGTGCAATTGCATCAAGCTGCCCCCGGTCGGGGGTAGATGGGATGAAGGCTGGCACATGGCCGACCGCACGGAACATTCCATCTGTGAACAGAAACCGCCGCTCAGCTGACTCGCTATCTGGAAGAATGTAGAGCACCTGTGACTTGTTCTGAATCACCACTGCAG
>CAWVVG010000251.1:0-5585 GCA_963932775.1 uncultured bacterium | reverse complement strand
CCGTTGTCCTCGCATACAAAGACGATGGGGCAGGGCAGGCTCTGGTGGGTGATCATGGCGGTGGTATTGAACGCCGCACACGCCGTGGAGTGGTTGGTGCTTGCGTCGCCAAAGGAACAGATCACGATGCTGTCGTCGGGAACGGGTGATGCGACTCCCACCCGCTGTTGACGGTCGATAATGAACGCCGCGCCCACGGCACGGGGCAGGTGGGACGCGATGGTAGAGGTCTGGGGTGGAATCCATAGGTCCGCTGACCCAAACACCTTGTGCCGCCCACCAGCGATGGGCTCATCCGCCGAGGCCACCAAGCTGAGCAGCACATCGAAGACCGGAGATTGCCCATCGACCTGAGATGCCCGCCGATGAAAAAACGCGCCAGAGCGGTAATGAAGAAATGCGGGGTCGGTGGGGCGGGTGACCGCTGCAACCACAGCGTTTGCTTCGTGTCCGGAGGAGCCGATGGTGTAGTAGGACTGTCCGACCGTCTTCAGTTCCCTGCTCTTTAAGTCCAGATGACGACTGGCAACCATGGACTCAAACACCTCGATGGCTTGACGGGCCGTCATCCGGAAACCTTCCCGAACCGGTAAGTCGAGGTCGGTCTTGGGCGCCCCGTTGACAAGGCATAGGACCCGATCAACGAAATTCTGGTCTACGATTTGAGCGCGACTGAGTGCCATACGAGCCTTCCAGAATCGTTTCTTAGAATACCTTCTTGGGGAGCGGCACAGCCGCTGCATGAGCGGCCCGAGAGACCGCCGTGACCAGGTTCTTGTCGTCTGACCGGTCGGCCACCTCATAGGCGGCACGAATCGCCGAGTCTTCCTGCCCTTCGATGCGGGCCAATGCCAGCAAGGAGAGAACCTCGTCGCGGCTGTTTGCAATGGACTGGGCCTCTATGCGTGCCCGTCTTGCAAGGCTAGCGCCTTCACTCATGTCCCCGTTATCCATTGCGTAGACTGCGCGGCCGAGGAGGGTCTCGGGCATGGGCAGATGTCCTGCGTTGGCCGCGGCGATCTTGCCTGTGACAAGCTGAGCCTTGAGGGCCTTGAGAGCGGGGAGTGCATCGGTGTCCCCGGCGATTGTGGCCAGGGTGATCGCGTGTCGAATCATGCTCGTTGCTTGGTCGAGCTCGCCTCGCAGTTGATGAGCTTGGGACATCCACGTTGCGTGTCGAGCACGGAGCGATGGTCTATCACCAATCAAGGGGTCCAATGCCATCGCAAGCCCCATGGCCTTATCTCCGTCTTGGAGGGCGAGGGCCTGGACCAATGCGACAGCCAATTCGTCGGCTTCACCGGTCACGTGCAGGTCAGCCATGGGCCATTCCCAGGGCATTAATGGCCAGCTTCGCTGCCTCCTCCTCCAGGCCCTCAGGGATGGGGATCTCGCCCGGCTCCAGACGGCGGGCACTCAACCACTCAAGGGTGAGTCCCAGCAGAGTAAAGTGAAGGAGGATGGGCTCTGGAGAACCAGAGTTCGCCACGATATTCAGAGGGTTGCCGCCAGCCAAAAGCACTACGGTAGGACCACCTTCAAGCCCATACCGCACCACGTGGTCTGAGACCTGGTCCACTACAGTTGCACTGTCCTGAATTCCGGAGACATCGATTTCGTGGTTTCCGTGGCCTGCGTTGATCAGGACCAGTCCATCTCGGGCATTCATCAGCTGGTCCACTGCAATGGCAGAGGCCTGTCCCGTACAGGTCACAGCGATGCCCACTCGCTCTAAGCAGTCGGTCAAGGTGGGCGTTGGGAAGCCGTCATAATGAGCCATTAGTCGGCGGATGGCGCTGGGCTCTACCACTTCGATGCTCGCACCGGCGGCCCTCGCATAGGCGGCCACGCCCTTGCCCACGGGACCGTAGCCGATGACCCCCACCCGTCGTCCGGACAGATGCATTCCAGTCAGGGATTGCGCAGCCTGCCACAGGCCCTCTCCAACACCGTGACGGTTTTCGATGGCGGGTTTGAGAATTCCGTCGTTGATGTTGACGACTCCGAAAGGAATGGACTCAAGGCTTCGGAGAACACTCACACCGGAACGAGTGACTTCTACCGCTCCATCTACGTGCTCAGCAAGCTCTGGCCGCTCCCGAATCAACGTGGCCATGATGTCCGCACCCACGTCCGCGATCAGGTTTGGCTTGTGCTCCAGGGCCTGTCGATAGGCATCATGTCTGTTGCCGAGGGTGTAAACGGTGATGCCGTCGTCCCGCAGCATCGCCACAACCCCATGGTCGGTTGTGGCGTCATTGGCACTGCACACCACCCATTCGCCGCCGCCCAGTGCAAGTTCTCGTATGAGTGCTCCAGTCAAGGTGGTCAGGTGGGCGGATACCGCGATCGTCTTGCCCTCAAATGGGCGCGTTGCCGCGATCTTGTTTCCCAGGATTGTGAGAATTGGAAAGAATGCGTTGAGTCGAGAGATCTCTGAACTGGCTCGCATGGCTCGAGGGTCGGAAGCCATAGGTACCTCGGGTGCCGTCTTTCGGCGCAAGTTTCGATATCGTACAGTGTCGCTGTCGGGTATGGATTAACCTGGCCACAGCCGTGGTTGGCAGGTTTCATAGTAGGATTGCCCCAATGAATGCCCTCATGAGCCGCCGCAGCCTGTTGATTATGGGAGTCACAGCGGGAGGGACCTTGGCCCTGGGCGCTTCGTGGCGGGTGATGGGGACCACGGCACCGGGCGCAATACTCTTGAGTACGCTCGAACTGGATATCGTGGAGGCTGCGGCTGCCGTCTTGTTTCCGCCTGGTTTGTTTCCCTCTGCGGGTGGAGACGGAAAGACGGCGCCGGAGGTAGATCGGTTGTTGGCGGAAGTCATCGACCCGCCGGCAGTTGGGCCCTTTCGAGCCATGCTGGGGGCGTTGGAGTGGGGGACGTTGATCTCCAGGGGTACGCGCTTTTCCGCGATGCCACCGAAAGAGGCCAAGGAGGTACTGGATGTTTGGGCATCAGAGAACCCTTTTCCTCGGCGGATTGCATTCGACTCTCTGCAGGCTGTTTTGGCCATGGCATTTCTCCGACGACCAGAGGTCAATGCTGCCATAGGGTGGCGGGCCGGGTGCTTCGCATGAAGCTTGGCTTTAAAGATTACGGGGTAGAGGAGCATTGGACTGCGGACGTATGTGTGATTGGAGCCGGCGCAGGCGGCGCTGCTGCTGCCACTGCACTCGCGGAGTCGGGCCTGCGGGTGATTGTGCTCGAGGCCGGCAGTCACTGGTCTCCCGATGAGTTCAAACAGGACTCTGCCTGGGCATTGCGAAATTTATACGATGGCCGAGGCACTCGTTCGACGGTTGGAAACTGCGTGATTCCTGTACCGGGGGGGCGGGGAGTGGGCGGCAGCACCCTGATTAACAGCGCCATTTGTTTTCGGACTCCGGATGCAATTCTGGACGACTGGGTGGACAATCACGGATGCACACGGCTGACCAAGGCCCGGATGGACCCTCTTCTCGATCGAATCTGGAAGACCATTGGGGTGACGGTCAATCCAGTCGCTTTTCAGCGGAACAACAACCTCATCTTCAAGAAGGGTGCGGACGCCCTGGGGTTGCCAGGCGACTGGCTGCCACGCTCGGCTCCAGGTTGTATCGGCTGCGGAGTGTGCCAGCTGGGCTGTCCGACCGGTGGGAAGTCGTCGGTAGATCGGTCGTTCCTGCCCATTGCATTGGCAACGGGGTTGACTCGTATCCACGCAGACTGTCGGGTGGACACGGCCCAGACCAACGGGACTCAAGTCGTGACCGTGGGGGGACACATGGTCGACCCATCCGACCTGAAACCCAAAGGTCGGTTCCAGGTCACAGCCAGGGCATTTGTGAGCTCCGCCGGACCTGTAGGCACCCCGCGCTTCTTGCTCAGCACCGGGCTTACTGACGACTCCGTGGTTGGCCAGAGTCTCTACATCCATCCCACCAGCGGACAGATGGCGCGCTTTGAGGAGGAGATCAAGCCCTGGCATGGGGTCACGCAGGGGTACTGCGTGAACCGCTGGGAGGAGGGGTACCTGCTACAAGTGTACTCAGTGTCTCCCGACCAGATGTTTATGGCCATGCCGTACTCCCTGGGAACTCGGCGGCTGGAGGCCATTCGCGATCTCAAGAATATGGCCCTCGCTGGCCCATTGGTTCACGACGAGGACAGCACAGGACAGGTCACCACCAGTGGACTGATGTATTTTCTGGGCGACGGGGACCGGAAGCGCTTGCTTGCCGGCATCCGGGAGACATGTCGCGTGTTTTTTGCTGCGGGTGCCCTTGAGGTCTACACCGGTATCGTGGGCAGTGAGCCCATCGGGCGGGTCGAGGACATCGAGGCAGTGGTGAGGGATGACATACCTGCCAGGGACCTCTATTTGTATGCCAGCCACCCCATGTCGACCGTGAGAATGGGATCCGACCCCAACAGAGCCGCGGTGGACCCCGATGGTCGGGTCTTTGGCTGGGACAATCTCTTCGTGGCGGACGCGAGTGTGTTCCCGACCTCTCTGGGGGTGAATCCCCAGGTCAGCACCATGGCAATCGGCCTGACCGTTGGAGCTTCGGTCGCAGAGGACCTCGTCTGACTCGGTGGTTCAGCTCACCATCGCCCTGATTTTCGCTACCAGTGCAGCCATGCCCAATGGTCTTGATGCAAACCATTCGAGGTGTCCCCGATCGAGAATGAGAACGTCGCCCTCCAGTGCGCCGATGGTATTGCCCAAGATGATCGAGCTGTCTGACCGGGCGGCCTGCGCTTTGGCCATGGCTTCGAGATCAGTCCTGCTGGTGTTTGGGCCGGCTGCCTTGAAGGAGATGATGCCCACAGACTCCGACCAGCCCCGGATCGCATTCAATATCTTGGGGGTGGGCTTCAATTCAAGGGACAATCCCTCTTCCCCTGATGGGACTTTCACGCTCTCATCGGCATCCGGGACGGCGTAATCGCCCACCGCCGCTGCGTGGACAACGATTCCGGTTGGATAGCGCTCGACCCAGGCCTTCATTTTGCCCATCAAGTCCTCGGTAGAACCAAAAGGTTGCTTTGAGATCGGCAGTTGACACCGCAACAAGGCTTCTGGGCTGCCCATCAAATGCACCGTTCCATAGTTGGTGAGTTCTTGGGCGAGCCAAGCGCCACTCTGTCCACTGGAGTTGGCCGAAATGTACCGCATGGAGTCGATGGGGTTTCGTGTTGCTCCAGCGGTGAGTAGTATGTCCATGGTCGCTCCATTCTTTGGATTTCGTAGCATGGCAGAATCTGAAATGACATGAAACCCGATCTTCCTAACAAAGTCTTTTGGCCCTTATTGCTCGCTGTAGCGGCGTGGGGGTGGGTGACCCTGCCGACCATTGACCATCCGCTTGGTTCGGATTGGGGTCACTACTTCACGGCCGCTGAGTACATATGGTTGCCCACCGACGGTCTGGCGTACCCGGACTTCCGGAAGCCCTGGTTTGGTTGGATTTTGGGCGGACTGGGTTCGTGGGTCGGGTATCTGGATGCCGCTCAACTGTTGGGTCGTATGGCCATGGTGGTCATGATTGGCTCTGCCGCTCTGTTGGGCTCGTCACTGGCCAACCGGTGGGCT
>CAWVVG010000250.1:0-5590 GCA_963932775.1 uncultured bacterium | reverse complement strand
GGCGCTGTTTTCCGGCGGAGACTCAATGAGGGCTGCGAGGTCTGGAGGCGGCTCCAAGCCGGACTCATTGGCGGCCTCGACCACACTGATGGCCCGCGCGAGCGCACGACGATCTCCGGCGCGGAGGGCATCTGTGGTGTAGGTCCAGCGGGTCGTATGGTTGCTTACCGAGCGATCAAGCATGTCGGTGATCATGCCTTGCAGCCCCATGCGGCGGCCGTCCTCTGGCGAATAGATTCGTTCTACGCCGTCGGCATGAAGGGCTTGGATTTCCTCGGGTGTGATGACACCGCCCCCACCCCCGAACACCTTGACTGCACCGCAATCATCGTCATTAAGAAGTTGAACCATGTACCTAAAAAATTCATTGTGGCCACCTTGGTAGCTGCTGATTGCGATGGCGTGTGCATCTTCTTCGATACTGGCCTTCACAATGTCCGCCACGGCACGGTTGTGCCCAAGGTGGATGACTTCGGCGCCCATTTGTTGGAGCAGGCGGCGCATGATGTTGATGGCCGCATCATGTCCATCGAACAAGGCTGCAGCCGTCACTACCCGGATGCGGGAGGGGCTTGGAACGGTCTGTGCGGCGACGTTGTGTTCAGTTGGCATGGAAGCGAAATAACCGGGCGACCCCATTGGTGCCGGGGGTTATGGATCCGGCAACGGAGGATTGTATGTCTGCAGATGCCAACGATTTCAAGGCGGCCCTCGGCCGGTTTGCCAGCGGAGTGACGGTTGTCACCCTTGGCGGAGACGAAGATCATGGAATGACAGCGAGCGCATTTTGCTCGCTTTCTCTGGACCCGCCGTTGGTCTTGGTCTGCGTTAAGAATGGCAATTTCACCCACGGAAAGCTCCTTGAAGCGAAGGGCTTCGGTGTCAATTTACTTGGAGCCGATCAGAAGGACTTGTCGAACCGATTCGCGGGTTGGGGGTTCCCTGCGGACCAAGACAAGTGGGCCGACTTGGAGATTACTCGGGGCGCCGTCAGCGATGCCCCTCTTTTGGGCGGTGCGATGGCGCACCTTGACTGCACTCTGTACGGAACCCGGGACGGTGGAGACCACACAATCTTCATTGGGGCTGTCGAGAACGCGGCAGCATTTGGTGAACGCGACAGTCTTGAACCACTCTTGTATTTTGCGGGTGGCTATCGGGGGGTAGGCGGCAACCTCTGAGTTGGATTCATCGGTCTGAGCCCAGTCCAGAGGGGCGCAATTGCTTTTTTCATGTTAAGTGGGCGCGCTCATTGGTCGGGTATGCCCCAGGCCAGCGCGGGAGTTTTTTATGGCCAAGGCCCTTCATGTGGTGGTCACCGGTGGTGGACGCGGAATCGGCGCCGCTACTGCTCGTTTGTTCAAAGAAAAGGGCTTTCGTGTGACCCTGATGGCGCGTTCTCGCAATCAAATCGAGGCGCTTGCTGATGAAATCGGTGCTTATGCCGTACGTGTAGATGTGGGCGATCCAGCCAGCGTCGAGGCGGCTTTTATGGCTGCGGGCCCGGTGGATGTTTTGATCAACAACGCCGGCATGGTGCGGAGCTCACGGGTCATGAAGACCGATGTGCGGGTCTGGGAAGAGCACCTCAAGGTCAACCTGACAGGCTCATTTCTGTGTTCCCTCAAGGTCCTACCAGGAATGGTGTCGAGGGGTCGCGGACGCATCATTAATGTTGCGAGTGTCGGTGGAATACGCGGTTTGCCGTATCTGGCAGCCTACTGCGCCTCCCAGCATGGACTCATCGGATTCACCCGCGCATTGGCCACTGAAGTGGGTACAAGTGGTGTGAAGGTGAATGCGCTCTGCCCCGGCTACGTGGACACCACGATGAGCGCAGATGCATGTGATTACATCGCTGAACGGTCCGATCAGACTGCAGAAGGTGTGCGTGAATTCATGGCCAGCCAAAACCCGAGCGGTGCGCTGTTGACGCCTCAACAAGTGGCCGATTCGCTGTACTGGCTGTCCACTCAGGAAGATGAGGTCGAAAACGGCGCTCACCACGTACTGGAAGGCTAATAGAGCAGTTCGCCCAGGGCGGTGCGTGCCAGGATGCGTACATCGCCGTGGGGGTCTCTTTGGCTTCGTTCGAGACGGCGGCGGGCCTGGTAGGCCGATGCGGCCGAGAGTCGCCCGTTGCCGATCATGCTGCTGAGTGCGTCGAGTGCGACCGCTCGCTCCAGGGCGGTACCGCGGACGGCAATGTCGGAGAAAACGGCGACGGTATGGGCGGTGCCATGCTCGATTAGCCAGTCGCCAAGTGGGCGGTGCCGTCGGTTGTCCGCCGGTAGGGTCGTGAACAGCCCGAGCATCAGTGATTCAGCGTCGACATCGAATGCGATGATCTCCTGAAGGGCGTCCCAGTTACCTTCGAGGGCTGCGGATGCGTACACCTGGATTGCCCTCGTTGGCTCTCCGGCCACCTCGAGTTGGTCTCCGAGTTCCCGCCAGTTGGGTGTAAAGATCGCCAGGCTTTCTTCGAGCAACAGCGTCGTGTAGGCCACCACAAACTGCTCACTGGTGCCCAGCGTCCGGCCACCCGGGCTCAGCAACACTCGGGTTTTTAGCCAGGCCTGAATCTGAAGCTCAGATGGTCCCTCGTGGCCCATTCGTACTCCAAGCCGCCGCCTATCACTGATGTGTGCAATGGCCGAGGCGGTGGCTTTTTGGATGGGTTCACTCTCGCCGTAGAGCAGGGTGTTCAGGAGGCTTATGTGCTCTCGGTCTCCCGCTTCGCCTAGGATTGCGATGGCGTCAATCACGGGTGCTGTGGCAGGCACGGACCCTTGTGGAAATCGAGACAATGTCCTCGCCGCTTCTGCGGGATCCGGAACCACAGCGGCTGCCGTGGAGATGAGCCAGAAGGTGATGGTGAAAAAATAAAGCATGGGCATTTGCAGGACCCGGCGCTTCCATCATTTCTGAGCGTGTGTTGAACCCCATTTCCAAAAGTTACAATGGCGATGGAGGTCAACCCCAAGGAAACGCCACGCCCTACCTACATTATTCGGACGATTTTGGAACCATCCAAAGGTTTTTTATAATTTATCGGCCCGGCACTCTGTAATGGTGCGGATAAAAACCCTTTTAATTTAGGCTCTTAAGGTGTCGTCTTGGGTGCAATGCTGACGCGGTTTCTACCCTTCCGCTTGGACTCGTATGCCGCCTGATCCGCTCGGTTCATCCATGCTTTAATGTCTTCATCTGGGAGTCGTTCTGCGACGCCGATGGAACAACTTACCCTCAGTCCGGGTGCCGAACGGTCCCAGTCGTGTCCGGCCACTGCCCGTCGGATTCGATCGGCCACCTCAGCGGCTTTAGTCTCCGAGCTACCGGGTAAGAAGACAACGATCTCATCGCCACCGTAGCGGACGGCGGGATCATTTTCACGCACGCCAAGCATCAGCAAGCGGGACACACCGACCAACACTTCGTCGCCCACCTTGTGGGAGTACTGATCGTTGATGCTCTTGAATCGGTCGAGGTCCACGAAGGCGCAACACATCGGAACTTCAGCTCGTTCACACTTTTCGAGTAAACGAGGCAGGCCTTCTTCAATAAAGGCACGGGCAAGAAGGCCTGTTAGCGTGTCACGGTTTGCGGCTTCGAGGCGGGATACGACTCGGCGCAGGTGGCCCAGCTCTTCAGTGGAAAGCATGTCGAGGCGGAGGGAGACCCCTCCAATCTCCAGGTGGTCACCAGGTCGGAGAATGGTGCGTGTGATCGGCTGGCCATTTACAGCCGTACCGTTGGTTGAGTTGAGATCAACCAAGAGCATGGCATTCCCAGCTTGGTGCTGGATCTTCGCGTGCTGTTTGGAGACGGTGCCGTCGATCAACGGGAGGTCGACGCTCTCATCGCGCCCAATAATGATTTGTGCATCTTCCGGGATGGTGATGTACGAAAGCATGTCTGGCCCCGCGACTACACGCAGGGTGGGGACGATTTTTTTGGCGATCGTGGCTGGCCGAGGCATCGAGATTCGCACAGTGATCTCGTGCATGTCCTCGATTTCCTCGAGTTCCTCGAGTTCAGTCCCTGGTTTTTTGTCCTGCGGACCCACGCTCTCTCCGGGGGAAAGGGGACCATTAATCGACCCCGATTGTCGTGAACCTTATCATGTGCGAGGTTCCTTAGAGTATGCTTTTTGTCGATGGGGCTACCGGACGCATCGAACATCATTGGTGCAAGGTTCTTCTTCACTGATAGAATGGGACACATGGACATATTACGCGTGGCTATCTTGGTGTGTACGGTGCTCTCACAGGGGTGCGGTGCAAGTGGTGATGGCCCCGGGTCAGGTCTCAAAAAAGATGTGGATCGGGGCAACTCAGAGGTCGGTGATTCGGGGGGCTCTACGGTAATCGAGGACTCAGGCGCCGCAGGTACGGATACAGCTGGCGGAGGTCCTGAAGAGGTTCCAGGTGACTCTATTGGGGACACACTTGCTTCGGCGAGTGACCTGCGCGGACTCGAGTCCTGGAATTTAGAGGTCCCATTGGCCTCTGATGCCATTGACTACGAGGGCGACCGAGATGTCTATAAGATGGCCATTCCTGCGGGGTCGGTCGTGTTTCTTGCGGTGCGATCGGCAGGGGAAGCGGACCTGGTTTTGACCGTTTTGAATGCCAGCGGAACGACAATTGGTGAGAGTCGTCAGATGCCCTACTGGGCTTGGGGGCGTGATCCAGGTCTGTGGGTTCAAGCACGAGGTGCGGGTGGCTTGTTTGTAGAGGTCTCCTCCGTGTCCGATTTTGAGACATCGTCGGACTACGACTTGTTGGGGACCGTTGTGGCTGGTGACGATGGGGAGCCCAATGACACCGCTGAAGATGCAGGCGCCCGACTCGCAGATGGAACTGCAGGTTTTCGGGGTAGCCTTGTCTCGTCTGGCCGCACCGAGTTTATGGGGTCACTTCAGCACACCGCTGATGTGGACTATTGGGCCTTTGATGCGACATCTACGGGACTGATGAGCTGGTCCCTCTGGGCGACGGGTTCCGCGGTGCTCGAGCCGAGCCTCACCCTGTACGACAGCGCGTTCACTCCTCTTGCGTGGACCGACGAACCTCATTTCCTGGGCGGGGGTACCTGGTTGGATGACTCGGGGCTGCTCGCAGCGGTCAACGCAGGCGAGCGGTACTATCTGGAAGTGAGGAACCTGCGGCCAGCATTCGGTGCTGGGACAACCTATGTGGGTGTGTCTGAAATGGTGGACGCGGTCACTTCAGAGTGGGAGCCAAACGATGACGGCTCACAGGCGAATGGCCTCAGCTTGAGTCTCTCGACCACCCACCCAGGGTACAGCAGTGGCACCACCCATGGTTCCCTGGATGGCGTGGATGCTGTGGACGTGTATTCGCTGCCGGTGGAGTCCATGGTAGGCGGATACCTGAGCGTTCATGTTCAGGCCGGCTCAGTGGGGTCCGGCCTCACCCCGAGGGCAGTCGTGTGTTCGGACGTAGCTGGCACAGATGTGCTTGGTGTGCTGGAGGCCGGCGTGGAGGGTGACCTCTCCTTGGTCGATGTGGAGTTGGTTGAGGCGCTGCCTGCCGTGTTTGTGCGAATCGAGGCTGGGGACCGCAGA
>CAWVVG010000249.1:0-5602 GCA_963932775.1 uncultured bacterium | reverse complement strand
GTCTGCACTTCCAGGGTCTCTGCATCGATGATGCTGAGATCGTCAGAGTCCATATTGAATGTGACTGCAGTGCTTTGATCTGGGGTGACCTCCACCTGGATGGGGTTGTCGCCCACCTCGGCTGTGATCACGGCCAGTCCAGGAATGGAAATCCGAGTGATTGTGTTTCGCTCGGGGCTGGCGACAAAGACGTAGTCTGGAGTCGTGGCGGGCCGGAGTGCCAGCAGGTCTTCTTCGACTTCAGGCTCGTACCCATCGTCGTAGTCATCGGCGGGCGCTTCACCTGAAGTGCTGCCATCTTCTGCCCTCGACATCTCTGCCGTGTCACTCATTTTGAGGGAGCCAAACCCATCGCTAGCACAGGCTGCGATGAGGGGGATAAGTCCCAAGGGTAGTAAAGTGTTTCTCATGTTTCCTCCGGAGGCGGTGTGCTCGGTACATTGCAATGCCCGTGCCAAGTGATGTAAAAGGGGTGCGTCGTCCGATCGTGCGCTTAGTGTATATCGCGACACATGGGGATCAATGACATTTGTGTCGTGGTGACTCGGTGGCCAAACGACATGAGGCCATCGGGGTGAACCGATGGCCTCAAGATGGTGCGGAAAGGGGGACTTGAACCCCCACAGCCTTTCGGCCACTAGAACCTGAATCTAGCGCGTCTACCAATTCCGCCACTTCCGCAAGTGGCGGACTGATATTCCGAATCGACTGGGTGTCAAGTCACTGGGCGGCGAGTTTGTACACCCGATGGTGGGGCCCTCGGTACAGCAGTTGGGCGTTCATTAGCAACATGTGGTCGAGGCTGTGGACGGGCTCTTCAAATCGGGAGTCGAAGTCCGTTCGCTCCATGAAAGTGTAGGTTGTTCTTTGGAACTTGGTATTTCGGACCAGGGCGTGTGTGGCTCCGGCGGCGACCAAAGCACCCACTGGATCCGCTCGATTTTTCAGCAAGAAGTGCCGGGTGGGTACGTGGTCCTCTACGCTGCCTATGATTTGTTTTCGTTGGAGACTTGCACGGCTCCACGCAAACAGCAGGGCGACGGTTGCATCCTTGGGTAGGTGGTTGTTGCAGAACTCAATCGCCTGCTGACCGGGGGGACTGGAGTCTTCACGCAAGGCGGTGAAGTTGTCCTGAAGGGTCGCTCCGAAGCCCTGAAGGCCGCTGTGTGTCGAGGCGATGAAGATGAGTGCTAGGATGCCAGCCCGAAGCCGAGTACCCATCAACGGCACTGTCATGGCAGCACCGGTCAGGGCAATGATTGGAAGGCTGGGAATCAGGTAACGGAGCCAGTGTGGACCCACGGCCCACCCGCCGAAACCGATAAGGGATGCCCACAACCAGGGGCGAAACCGGCGGGACCCAAACACCAGCGGGAGTGGAAGCCAGCACATTAGGATGAAAGGGTGAACCCGTCCATGAAAGCGGTAATCGGTTGGAGAGGCCTCAAATATCGCTCGGTAGGGCAGCCAAAGAAAGTCCAGCAAGTCCCGTCCAGCGCCCCACTTCTCTAAGAATTGGAACTGCATGTCTGGCGCTGGCCATCCAGCGAAGGGGAACAGTGGGTGCAGTCCGTCCATGGCATTGCGAAGCCACCAAGGGCACAAGAGCAACACAGTCAACCCGACCGTTCGGGCCCGGGCCTTGGGCGGGACCTTGGCCAAGAGCAAGATCCCAAGAAGTGGTGCTGCGGCGGTGTATTTGATGCTTAGGGCGGCAGCAGCGGCGATTGCTCCGGCACGGACCCGGCCGGTCACCGCAGCATCGAGGGCGCAGAGTACGGCGAGTGCAGTGGGGATGTCGCTCGCAGCTTGGCCCGTGGCCTCCTGGATGGAGGTAGACCCCGCGAGCATCGCTGCCGCGAGAACCCCCACTCCCCAGTGGCCAAAGTGTCGGTGGCCGAGCTGCACCATAAACCCCATGAGAGCCACTGCGAGCCACCAATGAAACCCAGCCAATGCCGTCGTCTCTCCGCTGGAAAGCAGGCCGGTGTAGATTATTTGCAGAGTGAGTGGACGGCTTCCGTTGGGGTGGAGAAGGCCTCCAACAAGACCCTCATGGAGCAACATCTGACTGGATAGGCCTACGTGCAGGTATCGCTCATCTGTACCCATGATGGGTCCCAGCACGTCGATGATTCCCGGTGACAGGAGCACCATGCCGAGAATAATTCCTGCCCAGCCCAAAGGTCCGATGCTTGGCCTTCCAGCGGGAAGCCACCCCAACAGGGACAGCACCGCTATACCGGCAAACGCCCAGGGGGTCAGCCATCCGCCCAGGCCCAGGCAGAGGCCGATGAGGCCCCAGAGCAGCAGTCCGCTCATCAGGGCGTGTACCCAGGCATGCTCATCGCCTCGTTGGGTGGGGACGACCAACCATCGCCCGGCTCCGATGGCAGCGAAGACTGCCACAAGGCCGAGAGCCATGCCCGTCACTGCTCAAGCTCCGATACCCACAGCAGCCCATCTTCTCGAAAGAACAGCGTGTCATCGTATCGGTAGGGGTGGGTTTGATGTCCCACCCGAGTCAGCTTCTTTCCATCGGAACAATGAATGTCTACATCGACATCGCTTCGGTGTTCCCAGCAGACCACTCCGCTGAACAGGGACGGTGGGGCATTGAACCCAGTGTCGGCGGGGATGGTGTGGCGCTGGTCGGTGGCGGTGTTCCACACCTTGATATCGCCACTGCTGACCCATGCGACGTGGACTCCGGCAGCGATCGCTAGATGTTGATCCCCAGGACCCACGTCGAGGGGACGGGCCGGTTCGCTTGGCGAGGGGCGCCACCAAACCTCGCGGTCATTCTTGTTGCCTTCGGTGACCCAAGCCACCCCACCGTTGGCGGTCGTCGCGACGGACGTCCCCATTAAGGGTGGGGGAACGAGTCCAAGGTTGCTCGAATGCTCTTGAATGGGTTGGTCAAGAAGAACCGTTCGCCCGGGAAGCTTGATTCGAGTCGTGGGCTGCCGTCGCTTTCCACATGCGATCAATTCATCGCCATCCACAAGTGGATACCGGGCATCGGAACATGGCTTTGAAGCAGCATAAAGAGGAACGGGGGGTTCAGCCCACGCTACCTGGAGCAGCAGTGCTGCCAACATGTCGAACCTACTCGCCCAGTTCGTATCCGCAACAGTTTACGGTGTAGGTGACCATCTGTGAAGACATCTGACCAGTGCAGTCCACAGCAGTGAGGCGGAAGGTGTAGTCATTTGGCTCACACAGGTCCGGCATATCGGGTCGAGACGCGGACAGAACCACGGTTGTCTCGAGGTTGTTGGGGTTGTGGATGGCGGCAGCTCCACTCACCACAGACCATTCAAAGTCGACGGTATCTCCATCTGGGTCGTGGATGATCGCATCGGCCCCGAGGGTGACGGTCTTGGCATCGCAGTAGCCACAGATGTAGCTGTATGCCGCCTCTTCGCAGATGGCCTCACCGCCATCGTGGACCTGGTTGAGGCCTGGGTTGACTGCAGTGGGGTTGTTGTAGGCTCGTTCGGTGACGACCACATCCAGTTCGTCGGGAACCGACCAACTCACACCATCGTGCACTGCAAGTGAGATGATGTAGTCGCCATCGACATCCGGATAAAAGCTGGTGATTTCATCCGCCCGGCTCGCGAAGGAGGCTGTGGATGCATCCGATCCTGCTGGACGCTCCTCAAGGTCCCACATGTAGGTGAGTGGTTCGCCGTTGGGGTCGAAGGAGTCGGAGCCATCGAGGGTGATGTGTGTGCAGTCCTCGCCAGCGATGTCCTCGCCAGCATCGGCCGTCGGTGCATCGGATGCGCCGGGAAGGACCCTCACAACCGTAGTGTCGGGGATTGAGGACTCGAGGCCATTGTTTACCACCAGCGCGACCAAATACAAGCCACTCACATCGGGGGTAAAAGTAGAAGTGCTGTTGTCGGCATCGGTGAGGCTGGAGAGGCTGCTGTGTGAGGGAACACGAGCAAAGGACCAGTCGTAGATCAGGTCACGGCCGAGACCGTCCCAGGAGCCGGAACCATCCATGGAGACAGTTTCTCCAACATTGACGGACTGCTCATCGCCTGCTTCTGCGACGGGTGCATCGCCAGACTGGATCGTGATGGTAGTGCGATCGGGTGCGGAGCTTAGGCCCTGTCCATCGATCACAATCAGGGACACCACATAGGTGCCTGCTGCGTCGGGCGTGAATGATGTGGTTGGGTCCCGCTCGTCGTTGACGGTGAACGGGTTGTCCATGTCTTCGGCCGTAGAGCCGTCGGGCGTAGAGTCGAAGGCCCAGTGGAAGCTCAGGGGATCGCCGTCCGGATCGTAGGAGCCCGAACCAGAGAGGTTGACCGCAGCGTCGGAAGACAACATCTGGTTGCCTCCAGCTTCCGCAACCGGTGATCCGTTGGCGTCCTTGGTCTTCTCATCATCTTGACCGCAGCCAGCAAAGAGCAGCGTTCCAGTGATGAGCAATCCCAAGCTCTTAGAATGGAAGTTCAGGTGGTACATACTCTCCCCGGCAGGTGTAGGTGAGGGTGATTCGGTCGTCGTCCTCACGGCTGCAGTCGTTTACATCGAGCTGGATTTCATACTCGGTGCTGAGGTTGACTTCGTGCTCGGCCAGATTGGCTGGCAAGATGATGTTGGTGACCGGGGTTGTGGTGCCTGTGAACGCGAGCGTACCGGACAATTCCGACCAGTTGTATTGCAAGGTGTCGCCATCAGGGTCGGAAGATCCGCTGCCGTCTAGGGTGTAGTACGTGATGGGACATTCTTCGCAGGTGAAGACATAGGACGATGTGGAGCAGTCGGCCTCGACCAAGACAGTCTGGTCGCCACCGGCGTTGGCGGTGGGGCTGTTGTTATCAGCGACATCGCCAACGATGTACGTCACCACATCGGGTGGAGACGTCTGGTGCGGATCGGCCACCTGCAGTTGGAAGCTCCATTCACCCGCACGGTCCCAGGTAAAGTGAGGTGCGACCAGCGCTGCATCGTCGAAGCCATATACAGCGGGATCGGCGCCGGGAGGCGCGCTCACGACCGACCATGAGTACGTCATGGGGTCCCCTTCGGGATCGTGACTCTCCCAGCCACTCAGCTGAAATGGGTTCAGGGTGCATGCCGGCAGGCTTCCGCCTGGTCCAGCCTCGGCGACGGGCGCCGCATTGTCAGAACGGACATCGACGGTGCAGTAATCGGGTTCTGACCAGTGGAGTCCATCGGATACCACCAAGCTCAGGATGTACAGGCCATCGCAGTCTGGGACAATCGACGGCGCCGGAGTCCCTTGGTCGTACAGGCTGGTACTGGTCAAGGTCGAGCAGCCCGGCGTCGATGAGACGCCCCAGGTGAAGCCCAAGCGAGATCCCTCGGGATCGAAAGAGGCACGGCCATTCATAGTGGTTGCCAGCCCGACCGTACCGATCCGGTCGCCACCGCAGTCCGCGGTTGGGGGCAGGTCATCGGAAACAATCGTGATGACGACGAAGTCCGGAGACGAGGCATTGATGGGATCGCTTACTCGGAGAGAGAGCACGTACTCGCCGGGCACATCGGGCACAAAGGTGGGCTGGTCTGAGGTGCTTGTTGCGTTCTCTGACAGGTCCTCATTGCTAATCGC
>CAWVVG010000248.1:0-5632 GCA_963932775.1 uncultured bacterium | reverse complement strand
AGCTCTCTCGGCCATCGTCTGCTGTGAAGCGAACAGTGTAGGAGCCGGGGAGGTCAGGGGTGAACGTGGTGACCTTGATGGTCACCGCATCGATTGTTGCGGTGGAGCCTTCGGGGCGCTCAATGATGCGCCATTGGACGGTCAAAGCATCTCCGTCTGGGTCCGTCGTTGCGCTCGCATCCAGAGCCAGTTCTTCGCCTTGTGTGCCGCTCAGGTCTCCACCCGCTTCGCAGGTGGGCGGTGAGTTGGATTCGATGACCAGTGCCATCTCAGCCCGGCATGTGTCGGTTCCATCGCTCACATCAACCCGAATGCTGAAGTAGCCCGACATTGTAGGAGTGAAGCTGGCTACCGGTGAGGTGGAGTCGACAATTGTGGCGGTCGACCCTGCCGGCCGGCCGGTGATGCGCCACTCGTAGGTAAGCGGGTCACCATCTGCGTCTGTCGAAGCGGTGGCATCCAGAGACACGGTGGCACCCAACTCTGCGGTCAGATCTCCTCCTGCGTTGCAGTCTGGAGGAGTGTTGGTCACTGGGGTTTGCACGTCGAGCACGATCCATTCCGTGCAGGTGTCTTCGCCGTCATTGGCCGTGATGGAGACTTCGTATATGCCAGCGACATCTGGGGTGAATGTAGCGACCATTGCCGACGGTTCATCGATCTCCGCGCCAGACCCGGCTGGGGCACTGTTGATCGTCCAAGTGGTGGAAAGGGGGTCACCGTCGATGTCGCTTGTGCCTGCCCCGTTCAAGGTGGCCACCTCACCGAGGTCCAAGCTTAGGTCGCCACCTGCGTCACAGGATGGCGGCGTGTTTGGGGTGGTGTCGATGACTACGACCTGGACCTGCTCGGAACACTCAAGGCTCCCGTCGGTCACTTCAACGGCCACCGTATATTCGCCCGGAACAATCGGCGTAAAGGATGTGACTGCGGCAGTAGGGTCAGACAGTGATGCGGCAACACCTGCAGGTCCAGAGACGACCGACCACAGCATGCTTATGGTGTCCCCATTGGGGTCGTAGGTTGAAGACGCATCCAGCGTGACACCCACTTCCATGTCCGTAGTTTGGTCTCCTGTCGTCGCGCATACCGGCGCCAGGTTCGTGCCCGGGGCAACCGCCAAGACCGATACCCAGTCGGATGCAGTCGCAGTGCCGTCACTGACCTCAAGTTGGAGCAGATAATCGCCTTGTACGTCTGGGCTCAAGCCGGCCGTTTCCTGGTCGGGATTCTCGATCAAGGCCGCGGAACCAGGCGGGCGGTTCTGGATTCGCCATGTGTAGGTGAGCGCGTCGCCATCGGGGTCGGTACTCTCGGTGCCATCGAGGGGTGCGCTGACGCCCACTTCTGTGGCCCGGTCAGGCCCAGCGGCAGCGATAGGGGTTTGGTTATCAGTGTCGCCTACGAACACGGAGACCCCATCGTCGGCACACAGTGGGCCCGAATCACATACGGTCAGCCCGAGTATGAATGTTCCCTCTTGGTCTGGTGTGAACTGGGGGGTGAGCGTGTCGGCTTCGAACACATCTTCCGTCGTGAGTTCGCTGCTGGGTGGTGCCGACAGCAGCCTCCAGGAGGGCACCAGGAGATCGCCTTCGGGGTCGAATGAGGCGGTACCATCTAAATTGACCGTTTCTCCGGCGGCAGTCTCGTTGTGGTCATCGCCCGCATCGGCGACTGGTGCTTGATTGCCCACGGTCTCGACCACTTGGATGAGCGCGGTGCATGAGTCGGACTCGAGGACTCCATCGGATACCACCAACTTCGCCTCGAAGGGGCCAAGCGCGTCGGCCTCAAATTGTGCGTTTTCCTCGGTATCGTTGATGATGACCCCAGCACTGGCATCCGGTCGATTCAGCGTCCAGCTGTAGGTGATGTCTGCCCCCTCAGGGTCGACCGAGGAGGAACCATCGAGTCTCACCAATTCGCCAATGACCACGTCCTGGTCGCTGCCGCAGAAGGCGACTGGAGCCTGATTGACTGTGGCGCTGACGGGAAGCTCGATGATGGCCACCCTGGAGGAGAGATCGCCGTCGGAAACCTCGAGGCCGGCTATCCAAAGGCCGTCCATGTCTGGCGTAAACTGAGCGAATTCATCTTCGGACCCGGCTTCTATTGTCGCGGTGCTTCCGTCGGGCGCTACCAGCAGCGAGAAGTTCCATCGGATTAGCGGGTTGTCGCCGGGTGCCGACGATTGCGAACCATCCAAGGTGACTGGGAGTCCTGGCCCAATTGAGCCTGTGGCCCGGAGCCTGGCGATTGGACGTTCCGCAGCTACAGTGGTGACAACCTCGACGATGTCTGGGGTTGAGGGGTTGCCTGCGTCATCGGTGACGACCAACGACACTACATACCGTCCGATGACATCGGACTGAAGTGTGGGGGTGGCTCCCTTTCCTTCGATGATGGCGCGGCTGTCACTGGGGGTGGATATCAGGGACCACTCCCACGCCTCCACTCGGCCGTCGCGGTCGGATGACGCGCTGCCATCGAGTGTGACCGTCTCGCCCATTGTGACAAGGTGGTCGGCACCCGCATGGGCAATCGGGTGGGAGTCTTCTTTGCTACCACAAGCTGCCAAAGCCGCAAGGATGGGAAACCAGTTCCGCATCAACCCTCCATTATTCGCCCCAAGCGAACTCAAGGCATCATAGACCAACAACGGCACTGGTGGACAGAATGCTTAGCTCAGGGCTGATGTCTATGGGCGGATTAGGGGCGCCAATGCTGGACGATGTCCGCTCTGGAGACGAGATCGTTCTTCCAAGCTTCTACCCATTCATTGCGAGCGAGCACTTCCATTCGCTTTTGAATCTGACCCCTGTTTTCTTCGAAGTCAGACTCCGAAGGGATCTCCAGTGTGGTGATCTCTGCGATGATTCGTCCACCAGGGACCAGGTAGATGTCTTCCAAGAGGCCCGGTCCTTTTGCCGTCGCAATGGCCTTCATCAAGGCGGGGGAGTCACTCAATCCTGGGAACCCAGGTGAAGCCGCGGGAAAGCTTGGGGTCTCGAGGGCGAGAACCGATTGCTCGTCGAGCACCTCGATGCTGGGCTCTCCATTCGACTTCCAATCAAGCAATACCTTGTCTGCATATACCTGGGCGACCTCGACAACTCCCTTCTCGGCGGTGATGGCGCGAGCGATATCGGCTTTCACCGTGTCGAACTCGATGGTCTCGGCGGGAATGATCTTTTCTACTTTCAAAATGATCAATCCGTCAGAGATTGTGACCACATCGGTGAGTTCACCTTCGGCCGTCTCAAAGACTGCTGCTGCGACAGACGGGGAGAGCTGCTCCTCCGCCATCAGGCCCACATCGCCGCCGTTTGGCGCAGAGAGGTCGTGGCTGTGTTCACGGGCGAGCGCACCGAAGTCACCGCCTGCTTTGGCCTCAGCGAGGATGCTTTCGATGGTAGAGCGGGCATCGATGTCGCCTTCGAGGGCATCGGGCTTAATGAGAATCTGGCGAAGCTGAGCCCGCTGCGACTTCTTGTACAGGCGCTTAAAGTCGGCCTCATACTGGGCCCGAATGTCGCCTTCATTGCTCTGTACAAAAGCATTGATCAGGGCATCGTCGATCTGGACGTCGTCGAGCAGGTTGCTGTTGGGAATCCGGACCATCTTTAAGGCAACTTTGGTCTGGCTCTGCATGAATGCGCGACGGACTTGACCATCGGTGACCTTCACGCCTGTCCAGGCCAACTCAGACAACTTCTGCAGTGTAAGCTGACTGCGAATTTGTGACTCGAACCGACCTTGGGTGAGACCCATACGCTTGAGGTTCTTTTTGTACAGGGTGTCGCTGAACTTTCCATCGGAGTCTCTAAAGCCATCGATTTGGAGTACATAGCGGGCGATCTCATCGGGGCTAACCTCGATGTCGTTGTCCTTGGCTGCCTGTCCAAGGACCTCGAGTTCGATAAGCTCGGATACTGCTTGTTGGGCAAGTTGCGCTTGCTCCTCATCATTCTTTGCTTCGCCTTGGCCGCGCGAAATGTTCCGCATCAAGCGCTGAAACTGGGTATCCGTGATGCGTTTTCCGTTGACTTCGGCAATGACCTGGTTGGTGGGTCCGCCAGCGCCGCCGACACCCCAGAATACGAACACCAGGACGATGGCGCCAAATACGGCTTTCATCCAAGGGTTGGTCGCGCCTGCGCGAATGTTTTCCATTACCGCCATGGGTCACCTCTGAAGGCTGTGGGTATACCGACCCAACATCAACCTCGCAAGGCGTTTTCACCCTTTGGGCCTCCACAGTGGAGTCAATGTGTCCTTATTGCCTCTGTTGCGCTCGAACCGTTTGCGCGCTGCAGGGAGCCATTCACGCAGATTCTTTTTGCGGTCTTTGTGGCTTGGGTGGGTCGATAAGAACGTGGGTGTTCCGTTGTTTCCGTGGGCCTGGTTCATACGGCTCCAGACCTGAATCGACTCCTCGGGCGGGTAGCCAGCCCGAGCCATGAACATCATGCCAATGATGTCGGCTTCTTTCTCGTGGGCCCGAGAGAAGGGGAGGAGGACGCCAATTTCAATCCCCAAACCGAGCGCGCCTAAGAGCATGTCCTTGGCTGCCTTGGGCATCTCGGAGTTTCTATCTAAATATAGGTGCAATGCGGTAAGCCCCCCCAGAACGGTTGCTTGCTGTGTGACTCGCTCTGCGCTGTGGTGCGCCAAGGCGTGCCCCACCTCGTGCCCCATCACGAAACCCATGCCGGCCTCGTTGCGCAGCACAGGAAGAATCCCCGTGTAGAAGCCGATCTTGCCGCCGGGCAAACACCATGCGTTGATCGTCTCGTCGTCCTCAATCAGGGCGTACCGCCAGCGGTAGTCTGAGCGGCGTGCGATCCGCGAGATCTTTTTCCCGACCCTCTTGAGCGTCTTGGCGTCGGGGTGTTCTCGTTGGATGGTGGATCCTCGCAGCATTTCGCCGTAGGCCGATGCCCCCAGGGAACTCATGAGCGGTTCGGGAATCGCATTGACCTGCATGCGGTGGGTCACAGGTGCCCGACTGCATGCGCTTAAGAGTAAAAATACAGCAGCCATCCACCATCGGGTGGCCGGATGCATTGGATGGTGTGTCGGCCAGTGTCCCATGGGGCGTGATTCTCCTTTACGTGCTACAAGAAACGTACGCAGCTCATTCTCCGAGTCGCACAATATCTTCCTCGCGATCCTCCCTCCGTTCCTCACACCTCTGACGCAGATGTTCAACGCAGTATTCGGCGCGATGTCGAGTGACATGGCAATCGACATGGGCTCGTACGAGACGCGCATCCTTGTGGGCGGTCGAGACGGATTGGCTCGTGCACCGAGTGCGGTGTCGATTCTTCAAGAAAGATCGGGTGAACGGCGAATAATGGCAGTGGGGCAGGACGCATGGGACATGCTCGGCCGGACTCCCAAAGACATTCGGGTGATTCGACCGGTCAGAGACGGCGTCATCAGTGAATTTGATGTGGCTGAAGCACTCTTGCGGCACCAGATGGTGCAGGTTCAAGGTCGCCGCCTCTGGGTGGGGCCTCGGGTCGCCATGTGCATTCCTTATGGCACCACTGAGGTCGAGAAACGTGCTGTACGAGAGCTTGCGGAGGCCGCAGGAGCCCGCACGGTCCACCTCATTGAGCAGCCT
>CAWVVG010000247.1:0-5636 GCA_963932775.1 uncultured bacterium | reverse complement strand
TCCTTGAGACACGTGTTCAACACGATCTTCTCAAGTTTGGGGACCTCCATCACGTTCCCATAGTCAAAATCCTTCCGCAGTTGCGGAAGAACGACTTCGTTGTATTGGGTTTTCAAACGGGGTTGCATTGTATTCCTTATCCCTTGGCCAAGGCGTTGCCGGTCTTGCGATCGACGCGTACCTTCTTCCCATCCACGACTGACCAGCACGCTTTCACCTTGCGTCCTTCCTTGGCGTCGTAGAGAGAAACATTAGAAATATGAATCGAGGCTTCCTTCTCGACGGTTCCGCCTGGGTTTCCACCACTCGGCTTTATCTGCCGCGTGACCAGGTTGACCTGTTCCACCATAATGTGGTCGGAAGCTGACAAAATGTCGATCACGCGCCCAGTAGCACCCTTGTGCTTACCAGTGGTGACGATCACTGTATCGTCTCGTTGAATCTTGTACTTAGACATCGCGGTAATCCTTAAATGACTTCGGGGGCCAATGAGACGATCTTCATGTACTTCTTGGCGCGGAGCTCCCGTGCCACAGGACCGAAGATACGCGTACCCACAGGCTCGCCTTCACTGGTGATGAGAACCGCAGAGTTCGTATCAAAACGAATGAACGTGCCATCCGCCCGGCCCAACTCTTTTTTCGTCCGAACGATGACGGCCTTCATCACTGAACCTTTCTTCACCTTGGCATTTGGGATCGCTTCCTTGATGGATACAACGATTACGTCACCAACCGTCGCAAAGCGACGCTTAGATCCACCCAGAACCTTGATACACAGAACCTTCTTCGCGCCGGAGTTATCGGCAACATCGAGGACACTTTCAGTCTGAATCATGACAGTCTCCTTTTGCCTTAAGCGACGTTTTTACCGACAATCACCCAGCGCTTGCGGCGGGAAATTGGACGGCTTTCTTCGATCTCGACTTTGTCACCCGGGTTTACCGAGTCGTCTTCGTCGTGGACGAGGTATGTTTTGCAACGCCTGATGTACTTGTGGTAGCGGGCGTGTTTCACCAACCGCTCTACGCGTACCGTAGCAGTCTTTTGCATCTTATTCGACACGACAACACCGGTCAGGCGACGCCTTCCGCTGGTAGTGTCTGTAGTAGTGGCAACTGCAGCCATGTGCGATTCCTCGACAAAAAATGTGGTATGACAACGCGAAACAACGGAACTGTAAACAGTAGGTTGCTGCATTTCGTCTCGAGGTCTCCCACACAATGTGGGACCCAAGGACGGCGTTGCTCACGCCAGGCACTGATTCAGTGCCCAGATTCACTGGTTAAGTGGACCACTTCTCAGCCGAAGCTGCGAAGCGTCCGCTATTTATTCTGCTGGCGTAACCTTGTCAACGATTCCCTTAAGGAAACCGCCGGCACCTGTTGCTCCACCAACCCCAACTGCACCCGGAGTGAACGACGACCGATGTAGATCGCGAAGGGCGTTGGGGCTGAGCGACTGCTCAATCTCACGCTCTCGTTGAGCTGTACGGGCCCGTGCAATGTCCTTTCGGACCTTGGCGAGCATTGACGTGTCTTCAAGTTGACCGGTTTTGCCACGGAACCGTGCTTCCAACAACTCACGCTCGAGCTGAAGTTCGCGATGTACCAAGGCCTTGTCATCTAGTTTTTTAATTTCAATTTTGGACATTAGAGCACCTCACGCCGGGCCACGAAACGTGTCTTGACCGGCATTTTATGGCCTGCGAGACGCATTGCCTCTTGAGCAACCTCACGCGGTACACCCTCGAGCTCGTAGATCATGCGACCCGGCTTGACCGGTGCAACCCAACCTTCGGGGGGGCCTTTACCTTTACCCATACGGGTTTCGGCAGGTTTTTTGGTAATGGGCTTATCAGGAAAGACGCGAATCCATACCTTACCGCCACGTTTCACGTGACGAGTCATGGCAATACGACCAGCTTCAATCTGACGTGCGGTCAACCAACCACACTCCATAGACTGGAGACCGAAGTCGCCGAAGCTAACTTCGCCACCCCGATAAGCCTTCCCCCGCATCCGGCCCTTTTGAACCTTCCGCCAACGAACTCGTTTTGGACTAAGCATTGGAATACTCCAAGAAAAATAAGAGGTTGTAGTTTGCCCACCGAGGCGAGCAGAAGTGACTTCGCTTATTGAGCGACGGCAGCTTCTTCACCGGGCATAATCTCGCCCTTGAAAATCCAGACCTTGACACCAATGATGCCGTAAGTCGTCTTGGCTTCAGCAAAGCCGTAGTCTACATCCGCACGAAGCGTATGAAGAGGAACACGGCCCTCGCGATACCACTCACGACGTGACATTTCTGCCCCACCGAGACGTCCAGCGCACATCACCTTGATACCCTTCGCTCCGGCCCGTTGAGCCTGAGTGACGGATTTCTTCATGGCGCGGCGAAAGCTCACCCGCTTGACCAACTGAGCAGCGATATTTTCGGCCACCAGCTGAGCATCGGTCTCGACCTTTCGAACTTCGATCACATTGAGGAATACCTCTGTGTCGACAATCTTGTTCAGGTCGGCCTTTAGGGCCTCGAGACCACTCGCCCGCTTACCGATGATGATTCCAGGCTTTGCAGCGTGAAGAAACACCTTGGCTTTAGAGGCAGCTCGTTCGATGCGAATTCTGCTGATTCCGGCGTGGAATAGTTTCGCCTTTAAGAACTTGCGAATTTTGATGTCTTCGTGGAGGAACTTCTGGTAGTCCTTATCGGCATACCAGGTGCTCTCCCAATCGCGGACGATGCCCACGCGAAAACCAATAGGATTGACTTTTTGACCCATGGTATCTCCTTAAGCCTCGCCCACAACCACAGTAATGTGGCTGGTGCGTTTCAGAATCTTTGTGGCCATGCCTCGGGCACGGGGACGGAACCGACGTAGGGTTGTACCCTCGTCGACGAACACTTTCTTGATAACCAAATTGTCGATGTCGATCTTGCCGCCATCGCGATTTGCCTTGAACTCGGCATTCGCAACAGCAGACTCAACCAGACCCTTCAACAATGGGGCTGTCTTTTTCCGGGTGAACAGAAGAATCTCGAGGGCTTCCCCGACTTCCCTGCCCCGAATGAGGTCAGCTACAAGGCGAGCCTTGCGGGCGGACACTCGAACTGAACGGAGTTTTGCTTGGGCTTCCATATACATATCCTCCTATCGAACCTTGCTCTTCTTATCCGCAGCGTGTCCCCGGAAATGCCGGGTGGCTGCAAACTCGCCGAGTTTGTGACCGACCATATTCTCCGTGACGTACACAGGAATGAATTTACGGCCGTTGTGAACTGCAAACGTCAGGCCGATAAAGTCCGGAATAATAACCGAACGGCGGCTCCATGTTTTTATGACGGCGTTGCCACCGGCATCTCGCGCGGCCGCAGCCTTTGCGAGAACATGTTGGTCCACAAAGGGCCCCTTCTTGATTGAACGTGCCATTGTTGTCTCCTAGCGACGACGCTTGACGATGAATTTGTTGGACGGCTTCTTCTTTGAACGAGTCTTGTATCCCTTGGTGGGCTTGCCCCACGGAGTCACAGGATGACGACCCTTTGACCGACCCTCTCCACCACCATGAGGGTGATCGATTGGGTTCATAGCAGTACCACGAACCTTGGGACGACGCCCCAACCAACGTGACCGACCAGCTTTACCGATCGTCTGATTTTCATGGTCTTGATTTCCAACTTGGCCGATTGTCGCAACGCAGTTCTTATTAACCTGTCGCAACTCTCCAGATGGAAGGCGAAGAAGGCACAGTTCGCCTTCCTTGGCCATGACCTGAGCGTACGAGCCAGCTGAGCGGCACATTTGACCACCGCGGCCGATTTGCATCTCAATATTGTGTACCCAGGCACCCAGCGGGACCCGAGTCAACTTGAGCGCATTGCCCGGTGTGATCTCTGCGTCATCACCTGCTACGACCGTATCGCCCACCGCCAGACCCAGAGGCCAGATGATGTAGCGCTTCTCGCCATCTGCATAATGAATCAGTGCAATCCGAGCGCTCCGGTTCGGGTCGTACTCGACTGCAGCAACGGTACCAGGCACGCCCAGCTTTCCACGCTTGAAGTCGATTACGCGATAACGGCGCTTGTGACCACCACCCCGATGTCGAGAGGTGATGCGACCGCGGTTGTTGCGGCCTCCACTTTTCTTGGTTGCCTTGACGAGCGACTTCTCGGGCCTGTCCGTAGTGACTTCTGCAAAGTCACTTGAGGACATAAAGCGCCGGGAAGGCGTCGTGGGGTTGAACTTCTTAATTCCCATGGTTCATGCTCCCCGCTACTGCGTTTCGTAAAAGTTGAGAGAATCGCCATCTGCAAGTTGGACATATGCCTTCTTCCAGTTGGAACGCTTCCCGTAGTGTCGGCCGAATCGCTTGCTCTTACCGCGGACTACCGCGGTGCGAACGTCTTCGACGCTCACTCCGAACACGGACTCGACTGCTGTCTTGATTTGGTGCTTGTTGGCTCCGACTCCAACCTCGAAGGAGTAGACGTTATCGGCTTCTTCAAGCTGAGTGGTCTTTTCCGTGAGGATGGGGCGAATCAGCACGTCGTGAAGTTCAGACATGACTTACGCCTCCAGGCGCGCGACCACTGCATCTACGGCAGCGCTGGTCATCGCGAGGTTTTTGTGGTCAAGGATGTCGTACACATTCAGGCCTTCCACAGGAAGAACCTTCACGCCGGGAATATTCCGGGCCGACTTCATCACCGACTCGTCTTTCGCGGACAGGACGAGAAGAAGATCCTCGAATTCAAACTTGCTCATTACGTCCAAGAATAGGCGTGTCTTGATCTCCGAGAGCTCGAAAGCCTCAAAAATGGTCAGCGCGTTCTCCTCGGTCCGGCGGCTTAATGCACTCTTAAGTGCAGCACGGCGAACCTTCTTAGGAAGCTTGTGTGCGTGAGACCGGTTGTGTGGGCCATGAACGACTCCACCACCGCGGAATTGCACAGCGCGTGTCGTACCCTGACGGGCGCGACCGGTTCCCTTCTGCTTGAATGGCTTTCTACCGCCACCAGAAACCTGCGTACGACCTTTGACCTGGTGTGTACCAGCCCGTCGTGCAGCCATTTGGTAGCGAACAGCCGTGTGAAAGAGATGCTCTTTCACTTCGGTTCCAAAGATGGCATCGGAGAGATCAATCTCGCCAACCTTCTTCTTATCAGTGTTGTAAATATCTACTTTGGGCATCTGATCCTCCTACGCCATTTTGATCTCGACGTGGACACCCGCAGAGAGGTCGAGCTTCAAAAGAGCATCGACCGTCTCCTGAGACGGAGCCAGAATGTCGAGTAGACGGTGGTGAGTGCGGCGCTCGAACTGTTCACGAGACTTCTTGTCAACGTGAGGTCCGCGCAGAACGGTCCAGCGACTGACTGTGGTTGGAAGAGGGAAAGGCCCCCTAACATCCACGCCTGTGCGCTTGGCCGTCTCGACAATCTCTTTAGCAGAGCGGTCGAGCAGCTTGTGATCAAAGGCCTTCAGGCGAATGCGAATATTTAATGCACTGGCCATGGTGGCTCCTGGGTGAAGGTGTCCGTGCAAAGAATTTTGCACAGTAAGGGGAAAAGAAAGGAATTATTCGATGATTTCGGAAACGACGCCAGCGCCGACGGTCCGGCCACCCTCGC